>NZ_LT965953.1:2100000-2344636 GCF_900240995.1 Bacillus sp. Marseille-P3661 | reverse complement strand
GACGGGATAAGTGCTGAAAGCATCTAAGCATGAAGCCCCCCTCAAGATGAGATTTCCCATTACTTTAAGTAAGTAAGATCCCTCAGAGATGATGAGGTAGATAGGTTCGAGGTGGAAGCATGGCGACATGTGGAGCTGACGAATACTAATCGATCGAGGACTTAACCAAGTAGAAAACCTGACACGACTGTTCAGACTCGATGAGCAAATGTTCTTCCGACGAAGAAGTCGATAGACTTCCGGAGGAGGAAGGTTATTTGATCTCGAGAGTCTAGGAGTGGAAGGTGGACAATTACCTACAGTTTATGAATGCTTGTTATCTAGTTTTGAGGGAACAATCCTCAAAATTAATATGTTTGGTGACGATAGCGAAGAGGTCACACCCGTTCCCATTCCGAACACGGAAGTTAAGCTCTTCAGCGCCGATGGTAGTTGGGGGCTGCCCCCCTGTGAGAGTAGGACGTTGCCAAGCAAAGACAAGGAGTAGCAGAAATGCTACTCTTTTTAGTGAATAAGAAAGTGAAACTCAAATAACGGAATAGATGTCCGGAACCTTTTCAAAAGCGGACAAAAAAGCCCTTATTTACACAAAAGCGGCAGCCTTTATAAGTTTACCGGACAATAAATCCTCTATTAACCAAAAAACAAAAGAAAGTACGTCCTCATTCGTGCAATAGCGGAGCAAAAGTCCGTGAAACGAAAAAAATCTCTGTGAAACGCAAATAACGGAATAGATGTCCGGATACATTTTAAAAGCGGACAAAAAAGCCCTTATTTACACAAAAGCGGCAGCCTTTATAAGTTTACCGGACAATAAATCCTCTATTAACCAAAAAAGAAAAGAAAGTACGTCCTCATTCGTGCAATAGCGGAGCAAAAGTCCGTGAAACGAAAAAAAATCTCTGTGAAACGCAAATAACGGAATAGATGTCCGGATACATTTTAAAAGCGGACAAAAAAGCCCTTATATACACAAAAGCGGCAGCCTTTATAAGTTTACCGGACAATAAATCCTCTATTAACCAAAAAACAAAAGAAAGTACGTCCTCATTCGTGCAATAGTGGAGCAAATGTCCGTGAAACGCAAAAAATCCTCTGTGAAACGCAAATAACGGAATAAATGTCCGGATACATTTCAAAAGCGGACAAAAAAGCCCTTATTTACACAAAAGTGGCAGTCTTTATAAGTTTACCGGACAATAAATCCTCTATTAACCAAAAAACAAAAGAAAGTACGTCCTCATTCGTGCAATAGCGGAGCAAAAGTCCGTGAAACGCAAAAAAATCTCTGTGAAACGCAAATAACGGAATAGATGTCCGGAAAGTTTCAAAAGCGGACAGAGTTGATGTGGTAGATAGGATCGAGGAGGAAGCTTATTTGAACTCGAGAGTCTAGGAGTGCAAGGTAGACAATTGACTACAGTATATGAATGCTTGTAATCTAGTTTTGCAAAAACAACATTCATTAATTATGAATATAAACAAAAGTAGCAGAAGTGCTACTTTTTTGCTTCATTTTAGAATATGTTTGGTGTTGCTAATTGACTATTATTAATTAATTAAAGAAAATAATCCTGTATGGAATACGTCTGGATTTAATTATTATGCAAGTTAGTATGTATTCATATGTAATAGATAGATAAAATGATTAATAGCATTGCAGTCCTTGAAATAATATTTCCCTAAAAAACATTGCAATGGGTTGTTTACTATTGTAGTAGGGTTTACGAAACAAACTTGCCAGTATAGATTTCTTTTCCTTTTGTATTAATTGGTATAGCAATCCATATTTCTTCTATTAATAATAACAATCTCATCGATTCTTCTTTCAACTGATTCCTACATAAATTCTTACCAATGGATTCTCCCTTATCTTTTAAATGAAGCATTTCTGTTAAAAGGAATAAATTATTAGAATAAACTAAATAGAATTATAGTTTATAATATTTACATTGTTTAAATATTAAAAACAATTGACATTTCAGAAAATTTAAATTATATTGTACTTAACCAACTCATTATATAATCTACCAGTTCATTCTGTGAATCAGACAGGTTCATGAAATTGTAATTCGTAGTATTAAATAGCATGGAAGCGAAGGGAGAATTTTTATGTTTAAAAAAACATTAGATGAAAAGGCTTTCCAAAAGTTAAAGGAAAAAATGGATCAGGGTTTATTCCCACAATGGGTAGTAACAGACCCTACACTTTTTGAGGTTGAAAAAGAAAGTATTTTCGGAAAGACATGGCAATTCATAGGTCATGAATCCGAAATTGGCGAAGATGTTGGAAGTTACGTGACAAGATGGATGGTCCATGATCCAGTTTTACTTGTAAGAACAGCGGACAACGACATAAAAGCATATCTAAATTCATGTACACATCGTGGGACCCAATTATGCACAGCTGACCGCGGTAAAAAGAAAACGTTTACATGTCCATATCATGGATGGAGCTTTAATACAAATGGTGAACTGATTGGTATAGTTGCTGGCAATAAGGTTTATGGCGAAGAGATGTGTAAAGCCGAATGGAATCTTCGTGAAATACCAAGATGCGAAAGTTACCAAGGAATGATTTTTGGGAATTTAGACCCTAATGCTGAATCTCTTGAAGATTATCTAGGAGAAATGAAATGGTATCTAGATATGATGATGGGAAGAAGCGATGGTGGCATGGAAGTAATAGGCCTACCACAAAGATGGGTAGCAAAAGCGAACTGGAAGGCAACAGCTGAAAACTTTGCAGCTGATCCATATCATGTTCAAACAACACATCGATCAACCGTTGAAATGGGCATAAGCCCTGAGGATCCACTTTATGCAGGATATGGACACCAGGTAGTATGTAAAAATGCACATGGAATTAATGTTATCACTTCTAAAACAGGAAAAGGTAGAGTTCCATATCAAGGAATGCCAGAATCAATGATTCCTATGTTTAAGAAAAACCTAACAGCAGAACAAGATGATATTATGTCAAGGGTATCCGTATTTGTAGGGGGGGTTTATCCGAATCTTTCATTTGTAAGTCCATTGCATGGTACCGAAGGTCATTTGCATAACTACTTGAACTTCCGCGTATGGAGACCATTAGGACCTGAAGAGGTTGAAGTTTGGTGTTGGTTTATGATCGATAAAGCGGCTCCGGAAGAATATAAAAAAGCTGCTTATAAGGGCTATCTTGGTTCATTTGGTCCGACAGGTACATTAGAGCAGGATGATACAGAGACATGGGCAAGGATTGTAGAGGTAAGTAAAGGGTTAATGATGAGGGATAAGGAACTTAACTATAACAGTGTTGCCAATTACTTAATGGGATTTGGACGTGTTGAGCAAGATACCTCATTCCCAGGTCCCGGAACAGCGTATCCTACTACCTATCTTGATGCAATTGCAAGAGCAATGCACGAGAGATGGTTTGAATTAATAACACATGATCAATTTGTGAAGGAGGAGAGTAAATAAATGAGCTCTGAAGTACAAAATAAAGTGACCACTGAATTAAGAAATGAAATTACCGACCTGCTATATCATGAGGCATATCTATTAGATCACCGGAAGTATAAGGAATGGCTAGAATTGTTTACAGATGACGTAAATTATAAAATGCCATTACGTGAGACCGTTGAAGGTGTAGATGTTGATAATATTGCAACCGACTCCTTTTATTATGATGAATCTAAAGCTGCATTAAGAACTAGGGTAAATCGACTTTATACAAAATCAGCTTGGGTAGAAAATCCGGCAACTCGTCAACGGCATTTTATTAGTAATATCATGATTGAGGGCACATCTAATCCTGATGAAGTAGAAGTAAGGAGCTATTTTCTTTATAAGCGTAACAGAGGTTCACACCGCGATCTAGAGGAATTATACGGGGAACGTGTTGACACTATTCGAAAAGTGAATGGCGAATGGAAGATCGCTGCAAGAATTATATACCCTGACCAAGCTGTCATTTCAACGATGAACATGAGTATGTTTTTATAATCAAATTTCTAATAGGAAAAACCTTCAGTCTTTAAATATAGAGCTGGAGGTTTTTTATTATATAAATTAGTAGGATACAGATAATGTTTTTGATAGTGAATTAGATTTCATCAAATCAAGGTAATAACCGCATCTAACGCTTAATTTTGGAAAAGCAATATCTCGTTTTTTTGTGTTACTATTAATAGGAAGTTATTTTATAAGCGAGGTAGCAACTAGATGAACAAACAAGCTTATTTTTATCAATTTTTAGAACCAATTTCCAAAGAATTAGCGCTTGTTGCTCGTGAACTTGAAAATAGTATATTCACAAGTCCGCGCACAATGCTTACACATGCTCGAGTATTTGTTGAAAATATTTTACAAAAAGTAATCCAAGCTGAGAAGTTACCATATGAATCAAGAACAAGTTTAAAAGAAACATTAGATTTGCTTAATGATAATGGTTATTTAGTTCCAGAAATAAGAGACGCTCTTCATCATGTACGCCAGATTGGAAATCAGGCCGCACATGATGCAAGGATGTTCCGTTACTCTGAGGCATTGTTATCATGGGAAGCAGTATATAAGATTGTTAAATGGTATATAGAAGTATATGGTTCAATTAATTTCAAAGTACCTGAGTATCAAGATCCATCGCCTAGTATGGACCAAGTATACGATATAACTGAACTTGAGGTTCGACTAAAAGCGTTGGAAGAGCTTCTCATTGCTGATCAAAAAGCAAAAGATGAATACATTCAAAATGAAATAGCTGTTACAACGCTAAATGCAGAGGTTGAAACTGAAAGTCCAGGGTTTACAAAAATTAGAACTATTACTTATAAGGAATATCAACTTGAAGTGCCTTATTTTCTTCGTGATGCCTTTTTGTTGCCACAACGGTTCGCTAAATCGGAAACATTTCTTATTCGATTAGGTGCTGAGCAACAAGCAAGAATCATGAGTGAATTACCTAGCAATTTAGAAGGGCTTTATAAATCCGTAAAACGTTTTAATGAAAAAAATGATGCGATTTTCTTTGAGGAATTAAAGTTATACATCGAAGAAGAAAAAATAAGACGGCAACTTTCAATAGAGCGTCCAGGAGAATTATTTTTCTTTTTTAAGGCAGACCACATAATAGTGACAGAAGATTTATCGAAAGTGCAGCTTACGGCAAATGAATTTAGTGGTATACCGAGTCTTATTAGACAATTAAATGAAGATCAAATACTAACTGTAGGGCAATTGCCAAAGGAACTAGTTATTCTTGCAAAGTATGGTAATGTAGGACTTGGTACCGTGGAGAAATTATTTGAGCAGTTAAAAGATAGACAGAAAGGTAAAGTCTAAATTTAAGATAGTATTATATTTACAGATATAGGGCATTTATAAGTTCCTGTTCTTAGCACGTTACTTTTGTAATGTGAGAGGGGCAGGTTCTTTTTTTTATACAATAATTAGTAGGAGCCAAGAGTTGACTTAACTGTTTTCAGTTTTGGATTTCATGACCATCTGTCATAATATTATGACTAAAAGTAACTAGTGGAAAGCTATAGCATCGCATAAGATAAAATATAGCATAGAGCATAAGATCTATTTATAAATTGAAAGTTAAATTGATGGATGTGAATGGTTATGAAGATTATAGTTACTGGTGGAGCAGGATTCATCGGTTCTCATATCGCAGAACGGTTAGTTGAACAAGGTCATTCTGTCGTGATAATTGATAATTTAAAAACTGGAACAAAAGAAAATCTAGGTTCTCATATGAAACTGTACCAAGAAGATATCAGAAGTTCGAATATAGAATCAATATTCAAATATGAACGCCCTGATGCTATTATACATCATGCTGCACAACTATCTGTATCCTTATCTCATCTTGACCCCTTTTATGATTTTGATGTCAATACCCAAGGTACAGTTAATCTACTAAAATGCTGTGCGAAACACGATGTTAAAAGCTTTATTTTCGCCTCTTCCGCTGCTGTTTATGGCAATCCAACTATTCTTCCGATACCAGAAGACCACCTGTTATCTCCTTGCTCTTTCTATGGCCTTTCAAAACGATGTGCTGAAGATTATATTATTCTATTCTCTAAGAATTACAATTTTAATTACACTATTTTTCGATATGGCAATGTCTATGGACCAAGACAATCAAGCAAGGGTGAGTCTGGTGTGATTAATATTTTTACGGAACGTATTTTAACTAAACAGCCCTTAATCATCCATGGTGATGGATTGCAAACTAGAGACTTTATTTATGTAAGTGATGTTGTTGAAGCTAATATTAAGGCATTAACATCAGAAGTAAATGGAATATTTAATATCGGTTCAGGTACAGGTGTATCCATTAATGAAATGATAGCTCTGCTTAAACAGACTGCTGGAAATTTGGTCACAACTGAGTTTTCTGTTGAAAGAGCTGGAGATATTAAACATAGTCTGTTGAATATAAACAAAGCGAAAACGTTGTTGAATTGGACACCACAAACAGCCCTTGAACATGGGATAAAACAAACCTTCCAGTCAATTTCCACTTACAACAATAAACCTCACGAATAGTGTATTAATGTAGAAATAAGCAGAGGTGTAGGGTATGGAAGTTCTCGTTGCTGGTGGATATGGTTTTATCGGGTCATATGTTGTGGAAAAGTTTTATCGTGAAGGGCACAATGTCTACATTATTGATAACTTGTCAACAGGAAAGAAAGAAAATGTAAAGGTAAAGCATAAGTGCTTTATTGAAAATATTGACAGTCCACGTTGTGAAGAAATATTTCGTTCCAATCATTTTGATGTTGTTATTGATTTATGTGGTGGAATAGATGGTGAATTAGATAAAGAGTATAATGCACAATCAACCAAAGCTGGTTTATCTGGTCTTGTACAATTACTTTACCTATCACAAAAATATGGAGTAAAAAAGTTCCTATATGCATCCTCAGTTGAAGTGTATGGTGATAATTTGGCCCCAACTCTAAACGAACAAAGCACCTGTAAACCTAATACAACAAGAGGCATTGACCATTTAGTAAGTGAGTACTATTGCCAAAAAAATATAACAAATGAGCTGAGCATTATTATCCTAAGATTGTCAGAAGTGTATGGTCCAAGGCAATCGTTAAATAATTATGACTTTATTCCAGCACTTTTAAGTCAAAATAGATATGAAACTAGGATGACATACTTCGATGGACAAGATTACTTTATTGATCTTATTTATGTTACAGATGTTAGTGAAGCTATATACCGTGCGATTTTAAGCGATGTTAAGGGGATTTATAATCTCACTGCCAATCCGGAACAAAATTTTTATGAACAATTTTCAGTGCTGCAAAAGTATATGAATCTACCGCATGTTAATAACCAAAACATAAGTGTTAAAAGAGTTAACTATGATAACCGCAAAATAATAAAGGATTTAGATTGGGTCCCCTTTTATACACTTGAGGAAGGACTTACAAAAACGGTAGCTTGGAAAACAAACGAGGAGAACTTACTAAATAAGAATCAAGAAAAGAGCGAGCGTGCAAAACAACGATTATTACTTAAAAGGCTGCAATATTTCATTCCATTTTTTGAGAATATTTTGTTGTTTTTATTTTTGGTGCTTATTGATACTAGTTTAAGCTACCAATTTTATTTTATTGATTTAAAGCTTTTATATATTTTAATAGTGGGGTTAATTTTTGGTAAGAATCAAGCTTTTATTTCTTGTTCTCTTACGATTGGCTATTATTTATATGTGCAATCAGTCAATGGGAGAGATGTAGTATCCATTTTGTTGGACTATACGGTTTTGTCTCAATTTGCACTTTACCTTACACTAGGTTTGATTGTTGGTTACAGAATTGATAAGCAGAATATTAAAGTAATGAAGGTAGAAGCTGAGCAACATTCATTAAAGGCTAAGTATGATTTCTTAACCGAAATCTATCATGATACAAGAAAAGTTAAGGAAGATTTAAGAAAACAAATTATTCATTCTGAGGATGGAGTCGGAAAAATTTATAATATCGTAAAACGTTTGGATAGCTTAGAACCGGAAGATGTATTTATCAGCGCCATTTCTGTTCTACAGCAAACGATGAAAATTGACCAGGTTGCCATTTATATCGCAAGCCATTCCAAGTTTTTAAGATTAATATCCAAATCTAATTCAGATGATTTTCATCTGCCTGCTTCGTTAAAGGTTGAGGACAGTGAACTTCTAAAGAAGGCTCTTAACGAACAAATTTCTGCTGTTAATAAAGATTTTATCGCAGGTGAACCAATGATTGCCGCCCCGATTGTAAAAGACGACCAAACCATTGCAATCGTATGTCTTTATAATGTCAAGTTCGAAAATTTGACTTTATATTACCAAAATCTATTACAGGTTGTGATCAATTTGATAACGGCATCGTTAGGTAGAGCGGCAGAACATGTCCATGCTATTCATGATCAACGATATGTGGACAATTCTAGTCTGCTTAAACCAAAGTATTTGCAAAAAATGATCATTAGCAAAAAGAATGCAAAGTTACAGTTTGATATTCCGTTTACATTGTTAGAAGTAATTGTACCGCTAGCCGATGTTGAGAAATTAAATCAAATTGGGTCAATATTACGGAATACTGATCATTTTGGAAAAAGTGATGATGGGCGGGTTTGGGTGTTACTTTCGAATACGTCTATAGAGGATGCAAAAATTGTAGTCGATCGGATTCGGACGATAGTGGTGGATGTACGCATAGTTGAAGAGGCGGAAGTGTATGTTTAAGCTGGTGCTAATTTATTATTGCATGGTCTTTACCTATATTTTCTACAGAGTTCGAAAAGAGAAAAAAATTAGCTTCGCACATGTCTTTTATCTTCTCTTTTTACCATTTGTAGGGGTACTGATAATCTATTTTATGGATAAAGATACAAAAAAACATGAACATGTAAAGCCTGATTGGCTGTTGAAAAAACAAAGAGATGAAAATGCTGTTACCTTAATTAAGATCGATGAAGAAAAAGAGCGTAATGCTGTGTCTTTTGAAGATGCTCTTCTTTTTAACAGCAACGATATTAAAAGGGGGATATTGCTAGAATATCTTAAAACAGATTCCATCGAAAATATCGAGTTTCTCGAAAAAGCATTAAATGATGAGGATACTGAAACAGCACACTATGCAGCTACCGCATTACTGGGAATTAAGCAAAAGCTGTTTAATTCTGCACAATCACTTCAAGCTAGGCTTGACCAAAATCCAAATGATACTGAAACATTAATGGCCTATGCTAATGTAATCAAGAAATCAATAGAGCTTGAAAAGATTGATGACATGATCAAAAGGCGTTACAGCTATCAATATAGTTTATTACTTCAAAAATTAATTGAAATCGAGCCACAGCAGAAGTCGCACTATATAAAAAAAATCAACTGTGATCTTGAGTTAGGTGAGTATGATACGGCTTTTGCATATATCAAGCAGTTTATAAGTTTTTTTCCAAATGATGAAGCAGGATATTTTTTAAAGATGAAACTACATTTTCAGATGAAGAATAAAGAGCAATTTTATGAAACAATTTATCAATTACGGCGATCGAGCATTGTTCTTTCGCCCGAGGGCCTTAACAAACTTAGATTTTGGTTGCAAAGGTGATTATGTGGATGAATTATTTAAATTAGGAAAGAGCTTTTATATTATTATCGTTGTTATTCTAATTTTAGGCATTGCATTACAAGCGATTCGATCTGAATTTCTAATGCTATCTAGTGGTACTAAATCAGCAACTATAGATACTAAAGAAGTTGTAAATACAATGGCTGTTGACCAACAGGTCCACCTAGAAAAGGATAATTTTTTACTTATTATTGATCGAGATGATCCAAGTAGTCTCAAGTTAGCATCCAATATTGAAACAACGATTTCTTATATGAAAAAGTCGGCAGATAGCCACCCTGTTGAGTCTATCCCTGATTACCTTAATAACTATAATGCTATCATCATTACATTTGAAAAACTTGGGGAAATTACTGACTTTAAGAAACTTGAACAATATGTTGCGAAGGGTGGGAAAGTATTTTTTGCCGTTAGACCTGCGTTAGATGAAGGTTTAAATAAAATTTACAGAAAATTAGGTATATATGAAGCCGGCGTATTTACGATCACAAAAGGCATGGAGTTTACAACAACCATTCTAAGGAGCGAAGAAAAGTTAAATATAACGGACGATTCTATTACTAATTCATCCATATCAGTTGGATTAGAGAATAGTGTAGAAACGCTAGCTATATCTAATGAAGGAATTCCGTTACTTTGGAAAGCACCCTATCATGCTGGACATTTTATGATTTTTAATGGCACAACCCTTAGCTCCAAACTTAATCGTGGTGTGTTAGTAGGTGCAATTGCTGCCCTTCATGATGATTTTTTATATCCTATTTTAAATATGAAAATTTCTTTTATAGATGATTTTCCTAGCGTGATTCCTAAAGGCTATCATGACAAACTCACGTCTGAATATAATTTAGACCAATCCAGCTTTTTTGATAAAATTTGGTGGCCTTCGATTATAAATACTAGTCGAAAATATGATGTAAAGTATACAGGTGTGTTTATTCAAACCTTCGATGATACTGTCGAGGCACCATTTCTACAGTCGTCTTCTACAGATGTAGATATCTTTAGAAAATACGGCCGTGAATTACTCAAAATGGATGGCGAGATTAGTATAAAAGGCTATAATAACCAACCATATAGTGAAACAATAATTCCCTCAAGTTTACCGTGGAAAAATAGCTCTGATTTTATACAAAGTTTACAAATATCTGAGGCTTTATTGAAAGAAATGTTTCCATATCACACAGTTACAACCTATAACCCACCGAGCAATTCGATAAACAATGAAGGGCTTAAACTTGTAAAAGAGGCTATTCCTTCAATCGGGACAGTTTCATCTACGTATTTAGCTAATGAAAATGCCAATTTTGTTCAGGAATTTGAAGTAGATGACCATACAGTACATTTGCCCAAAATCTCTTCTGGGTATGGTATGAATGATGATACAAAATGGTTTATAGCTAATGGCGTTTCGTCAATTGGAGTGGTATCGCATACAATCTCCCCTTACGAAGTTTTGACAAGTACTAAAAGCTGGAATGAATTATTGACTAGTTATGAAAACCTTCACCATGAAATAGAAAGTAAATATCCTTGGCTTCGCAGCATGACAGCAAATGAGGCGTCACAAATATTAAAAGAATATGAGAACACCGACATATACACTTCAACGCATAGTTGGGGTATTGATGTCAAAATTAGTCGTATAAAAGGTCCAGTATATTTTATTTTAGTTACAAATAAAAAAATAGAGCACTCAACTGACTTTGAATTAATTCGAGTGGATCAAGAAAGTTATCTTGTTGTTGCAAAAAATAATCACTTTAAACTTAGGTGGGCTGATTAAAAGTGAGAATATGTATAATCGCGGAAGGGTCCTATCCTTATACACTCGGGGGTGTGGCAGGCTGGGTTCATAATTTAATCGCAAGTATGCCAGAACACGAATTTGTTATATATGCCATATGTGCGACCGAGAAAATGAAAAAAAACTATTACTATCAGTTGCCGGAAAATGTAGTAGGGATTGAGGAGGTTTCTTTAGATACCTTTATCTCCGAGAAAACTAAATGGGGAAAAAGATACAAACTGACACATGAAGAAAGTTTTTCTATACGGTCAATACTTGATAGTAAACTTGCAAATTGGGAAAAAGTTTTCTCATTGTTTACTAGTGGGAAAATTGACTCTGTTACTAACTTTTTAACAAGTAAAGACTTCTTTGATATTTTAAAACAAATATGTTTGGAGAATTATGTATATACACCGTTTACAACCATGTATTGGACATTGCGATCAATGGTTCTTTCTTTATTCATTTGCATTAACCATAAAGCACCAAAGGCAGACTTATATCATAGTGTATCAGCGGGTTACGCGGGAGTAGTTGGCAGTATAGCAACCTATCAATATAACAAACCATATATTTTAACTGAACATGGAATTTACTCGAGAGAAAGAGAAGAAGAAATCATTAAAGCGAATTGGGTAAAAGGACAATTTAAAGATATTTGGATTCAATACTTTTATAATATGTCCTCCTGTGCATATACATTTGCAAGTGAGATTGTAACTTTATACAAACGTAATCAGGAAGTTCAAAAAGAGCTAGGCTGTTCGCCTGATAAGATGTCGATTATCCCAAATGGCGTATCTCTCGAAGAATTTCAGGATCTTCCTCAAGCAATTGATAAAGGCAATGATGAGATTTTTATTGGTGCAATCGTTCGAGTGACACCGATTAAGGATATTAAAACTTTATTACAAAGCTTTTCAATTGTGAAACGAAAGCGTTCAAACACAAAATTCTTTATCATGGGTCCTGTTGATGAGGATAAGGATTATTATCAAGAATGCCTTAAATTAATGGAGACGTTAGCTCTTGAAGATGTAACATTTACTGGCCCAGTTAATATAAAAAAATATATTCAGAGCATGGATGTTTTGGTGCTCTCTAGCATAAGTGAAGCCCAACCGTTAGCAATATTAGAAGGCTTAGCTTGCCGTATTCCTTTTGTGGCAACTGATGTAGGGGCATGCAGAGAATTATTAACTAATGCTAATGACACATTTGGAATGGCGGGGATTATTGTACCGGTTATGCACTATTTACAAATGGCTGAAGGAATACTGTATCTTTGTGAGAATGAGGAGGTTCGACAACGTATGGGTGAAAATGGTTATCAACGGGTAAAAAAATACTATACTAAGGAAAAATGGATTGAAAATTATCGAGCGCTTTATCAGAAATATGGTGATTAACAAATGGCTGGTATTGGTTTTCAATTGAAAGAGCTATTTCAAAAATCTGGTATTATCAAAAATGTAAGAGCGTTTAGCTATTCTACGATCGTTACCGTAGGCCCAATGTTTTTTTGCGTAGTATTGATTACTCTAGCCAAGCATTTATTAGGGTTATTAAATACTGTAGAGTCTGAAATCGACCGTTTTATGGCTGGTATTGAATATGCCTTTATCTTTTCGCAAATTATTACTGGTGGCTTTAGTTTTACAATATCACGTTTTATTGCAGACCAATCATTTCTGGAGAAAGATGATTATATTTTATCGTCGATGATTGGACTAATAAGTATTTGTGTAAGCATAGGTGGAATCAGCACATTTATTTTTTACTATAACTCACCTTTGCCTTTAGCTTTTAAAATTTGTTCATATTTATTTTTTTCCGAGCTAATCATCATTTGGATTCAAGCTATGTATGTTTCAGCGATAAAGGATTATATCAGAATTGTGAAAAGTTTCATTGTTGGCTTTTTTATATCTGCGCTCCTATTTTGGATATGCATTATCATGCTTGAACTTAATAATGCAACTACAGTTTTTATTTGTTTAGATGTAGGCTTTTTCTTTATCATTATGAGACTAAACCAGTTTATCAGGTCCTATTTTACGAAAAACAATCAAGAATACTTCCGATTTTTAATTTATTTAGAAAAATATCCATTCCTATTTTTTACTGGTTTTTTCTATATAGGTGGATTGTATAGTCATAACTTGATAATTTGGCAAGGAAATTTAAATATTGTTGTGGATCAAACATTTAAAATATCACCCTACTATGATGTTCCTGTTTTTTTTTCTTATATAACGGTGCTGCCAGCGATGGTTTTATTTATGATTTACGTCGAAACAAGTTTTTATCAAGCACATAAAGAATATTATCATCGTATTCTACATTCATATCCTTTAAGAGAGATACTAGATGCAAAAAAAAATATGTTTAAGGTATTATCGACTGAGCTTACATTTTTAGCGGAAATACAGTTGATTGTTGTTTTATGCAGTATAACCATAGGAAGCCAACTATTACCGAGATTTGGAATGACGTCTGAGCAATTGCATTTATTTATGATACTTACACTTGGAAATTTATTTTTTAGTTTGTTATTCACTATGATCATCTTATTGCTTTATTATGATGATCAGTTCGGAGCCTTTTTAACAACTGCTATCTTCTTTTTAGTTAGTACATTGTTTACAGCTATCTTTATGTTAAAAGCTGTTTACGGATTTCCAATTTTTTTAGCATCATTTATTAGTTTATGTGTGGCTATCTACAAATTAATTAACTACGTTAACAACATAGATTACTATACTTTTTGTTCACAACCGGTTATTTTTGTTGATAAAAAAACCTGGATAGAAGGCTTTTTAATAAAATTTCGACATATAAAATAGACAGGAGGAAGCCTTATAAGAACCAGAATTTTCGTGTGGATATTGTTGTTATCAATTTTCATTTTTGGAGTAAGCTTGATGGGGGTAAGGCTTGATCAGACAGAAAAGAATAATGAGGTGGCAAACGTTGAGGAGAATTCTGAAATAGAGCGAAACCCAGAAAAGCTTGTAGAAGACAAGCGGATTTATAGATTTGGCGAAGAAGGCGAATTAACTCATTTTTACGTTACGATCCTAAGTAATGAAAGCACATCGGAAAATAACATAACCTTTTATGAAATGAATAAATGGTATCAGTTTAATAGTGTTGAAACAAGCAGTCCACAATTAGCTGTGATTTTAGAGGAAGGCGATGAAACTGGACCAAAAGCAGGGGCATTAGGTTATGGAAGTTCACAAGCAAATGCTACGATTAGCATTAGAGGAGCATCGAGTCGCATTGCAGCTCAAAAATCTTACAAAATTAAACTTCGTGACTCTGCGGGTCTTTGGAATGGTCAACAAGTGCTAAATTTAAATAAACATATTTCTGATCAAACAAGAGTAAAGAATAAACTATCTTTTGATTATTTTCGTTTATTTCCTGATTTACCAAGCCTGCGCACTAACTTTGTACATTTACATGTTAAAGATTTAACAAAAATGCCACCTGATAATTCGTTTAAGTCGATGGGGTTATTTACCCATATTGAACAAGTGAATAAACGCTATTTGGCTGCTCATGGATTAAATCCATACGGCAACTTATACAAAATTGAATCCTTTGAATTTTTTCGCTATCCCGAACAACTTAAGGTAGTTGATGATCCGGGATATGATGTTAGTCAATTTGAAAGGATAATGGAGATTAAAGGAGATAACGATCATACCGAACTTTTAAAGATGTTAGATGCGGTAAATGATTTGACAAAAAATATTAATGATGTTGTTAGTGAGTACTTCGAAAGGGACAATTATTTAACATGGTTGGCGGTAAATTTCATTTTTGGAAATGTAGATACACTTTCACAAAACTATTATTTGTATCGTCCGTTAAATTCAACAAAATGGTATTTCATTCCTTGGGATTATGATAAAGCATGGGATTGGCATGAATATAAATCTGTTCCACAATGGCAGATGGGACTTTCAAGGTATTGGGGAAATGTCCTGCATCGAAGGTTTTTAAGGGATCCTGCCAATATAGTTGCATTACAACAAAAAATTGAACAATTAAATCAAATCGTTACAGAAGAACAAACAAAAGAATATCTAGATTCCTATTATACTACGATAAAGCCGATAATTGAAATACAGCCTGATGTAACCTATTTACCAGTCGAAACAGCTGCTTTTGATGAACGATATTATCAATTAGTTAAACAGCCTGCTGAAAATATACAAACCTTTAACAAACTATTAGAATATCCCACACCTATTTTTTTGCAAGCTATAATTGAGGATGAAATAATTCGATTTAGCTGGGATTTATCCTTTGATTTTCAAGGGGATGATTTAGATTATAGTCTACAAATAAGCACTGATCCTGATTTTACCGAAATTATTTATGAAAAAAAGTCTCTCCAGCAAACAAACTTTGAAATGCAAAACCTTGAAGTAGGCCGTTATTTTTGGAGAGTACTTGTTAGTGATTCAAAGGGACATGTGCAAATCCCTTTTGAAATCTATATAGATCAGGACGAAAACTATTATTGGGGTTTAAAAGAGTTAGTAATAAAGTAGTTTAATGGATTTAAGGCGGTGATCATGGTGAGCGGGTTTACTAAGAAGCTGCGTCATGAATTAAAATATTATATTAATGAATTTGAATATAAGCTACTGCGGAGCAGGATCCAAATGGTGCTACAGCGAGATAAATATTCGATCGATGAGGAAGGCTATCATATCCGTAGTTTATATTTTGACAATGTGTATGACACGGATCTATTTACAAAGAATTATGGAGTGTTTAAACGGAAGAAGTACCGTATTCGAATCTACAATTTAAGCGACAGTGTAATTCGCTTGGAGAGAAAAAACCGTTTTGGTGAATATATCAGTAAAGAGTCTGTTCCATTGACAAGGGGTGAATATGAACAACTGTTACATTGGGACTACGAGTTTTTAAAAGAAAAGCAAGAGCATGTATGCCGTGATTTTTATTTGTTGTTGAGAAGTGAACAACTTGCACCGAGAGTAATAGTCGATTATGTTCGCGAAGCTTATGTGGGAGATATATCAGATGTACGAGTAACCTTTGATAAGCAATTAAGCTATAGTGTTAATTCAACTGATATTTTTAATAAAGATACTGTGACGGTTGAAGCAATTAAATACCCATTACTTGTAATGGAAGTGAAATTTAACGAATTTATACCTTCACATATCCAAACCATACTTCAACTAGATAGTCACAATCGGTCTGCTATCTCTAAATATGTAATTTGTAGAGAGAGGAGTATAAATAATTTTAATCCTTAGGGGGGTGTGATGGTGGAGCAATATAATTTTAACGACATTATTAAAAATAGCTTTTTAAATTTAGATTCGTTTATCGAATTGTCGATTGTTCAGATAATTGTCGCACTGCTTTTTTCACTTCTTTTAGGGGTGTTTATTTATGTAGTATACAAAAAGACTTATAAAGGTGTTGTTTATAGTCATAATTTCAATATTACTTTAGTGCTAATGACAATGATTACGTCACTAATAATAATGACAATTAGCACAAACATTGTATTGTCATTAGGCATGGTTGGTGCACTTAGCATTGTGCGTTTTAGAACGGCTATTAAAGATCCACTTGATATAGTCTTTATGTTTTGGGCAATTGCTATTGGAATCGCTTGTGGAGCTGGCCTTTTTCTACTGTCTTTAATTAGCTCAGTGCTTATAGCTGGTGTTATTTATTTCCTATCAAGAAAAAAATTTAAGGAAACTGTATTTCTATTAGTTATTCATTATGAAGAACATGCTGATAGCAATGTAAAAATGAGCATGAAAAATCTAAGTTATGTATTAAAATCTAAAATTATTCGAAATAAAATGATTGAGTTAACTGTTGAAGTAAAGCTAAAGATAGATAACACAGCTTTTGTAAATCATATATCAGAAGTAAAAGGTGTCAAGGATGTATCATTAGTTCACTACAATGGTGACTATGCTACTTAAAAGGTTTATATTTTACTGATTATTATCATAATAAGGTGAACTATTTTTGAAAATTTCAATTTTTTAAACTATAATAAATATAAATCACGTTCAACCAATAGTAGTTCACTTCGTTGGATCAGGGGGCGATTATCAATTAAATAACACAGTATATAAGAATAATAGAAGAAACACATCAAACGGGGAAGTATAGTACACTCAAAACGTATCTATGAAAGAAGGGAAATAAATGAACGTACATAAATATCATTTTAGGGTTGAGTGGGGAGACACTGATGCAGCAGGTATTGTGTTCTCACCAAATTTTTATAAATTTATGGACCAAGCAGCACATAATTTCTTTGAAACAATAGGATTTCCACTATCAAAGTTAGTAAGAGTTGATAAAATTGGAATCCCCTCTGTCGAATCGAAATGTACATTTAAAAAACCTTTATACCATGAAGACGATGTAATCATTCAAACATCAATTTCTGAGCTGCGTGATAAAGTGATAAAGTTTAGTCATGAGTTTGTTAAAGATGGTGAAGTAGTTGCCTACGGTTATCAAGTTCGAGCATTAGCAAGTATTGGTGGAGAGAGGGTAAAAGCTATTTCAATACCACCTGATATGCGAGCTGCAATTATCGAAACTGGTATCATTCAGCAATATTCTAATCAACAACAATAGATTGTTTCTTGTAATAAAGCCACCTAATCAAGTGTTAGGTGGCTTTATTGGTTTGAAGTTACAATTAATAATTATTGTTTATTCTTTACTCTTATGCATAAATAAACACATTTTTGAAGATAAATTGAATAGGTAGGCATAAGTGCTTATCTTAAAATGCAGCGTATACTTAGAATTGATAAGGGGAGATTACAATTGATTATTGATATAGATCATATTATTTTAGCCATCAAGAATAAGAAGTATTGGTACTTTGGCAATCATAGTAAAAATTTTGTAAAGATGTGTTATTTAGTTGATCTTATCAGTAATGCTGGACCCAATGCGACTCAAAAAGATTTAGATTTATTAAGAGAACGATTTAATCTCCGTTCAAACATAAAATTAGAGGCATCGATGTTTAAAAGTATGATTTCATCGAAAGTATTTGGATTATTGGATCCAACTAATAGGGATTATGTAAAATGTGAACCAACAGCAGCTTTTTATGCGATTAAGGAAAGAGTTAATGGGAACTATGAAAAGGTAAACGATTATCTCGATCTTATTGAACAGCAAATTGAGAAGGTATATTGTATTACACCGCTATTCGAAACCAAATCTAAAGAGGAGTTTCAACTGTATCCATTATTTTTATTATATAAAGTGTTAATTGAGATAGGCGAATTAACAGGTAAATATGAAATATCAGATTTAGAATTCAACTATTTCGTATCAACTTCTTATAAGTATGAACAATGGAGAGATGTTGTTGAAACGATTCTTTATTATCGCACAATGGATAATATGCAGTCATTTGTCGAAGAAAAATTAAAAACGCATCAAACTACTCCACCTGATCAACGTTATTATCAATTGATTTCACACATTCGTTTACTCAAGTTAGTACCGGCATCAGGAAAGCCGCAAGTATATAAGATTCCAACCAACAGTGTTGATGAAGTAATAAAGAAAGTTCATGCTTTTGAAAATGCCTTGGCTACCAACGCTGAGGCTGTGCCAAATGGACTTACTAATTTCTCTACCTACATAAAGCTGCTTGGCTCAAATCGATCCATTCTTCAAACCACAATAACGGAGGTGGACTTGCTAATATCAAAGGGTTTAATGACGAAAGCAAATAAATACACAACAGAGGGTAAAGAAGTCTATAAGCTGCATAAAAAACGTGAAAGAGACCCTAGAATCATTAAAGCTGCAAAGGAAAAGCAAAAGCGCCAATATGGTAAATTATTTTGTGAAATATGTAAATTTAGCTTTGAAGAGAGTTATGGAACGATCGGTGAAAATTTCATAGAAGGCCATCATAAAAAACCGTTATCAGCTTATAGTGAATATGGGGATCAAACTGAAGTAGAAGATATTTGTTTAGTTTGTTCAAATTGTCACAGTATGATCCACTCCCAAAAACCAATGCTTACGATTGAAGAGTTAAGAAAAGTAATAAAAAAATAGAAATGCTGATAGCCTGTTCGATGCATATTTCAAAAATATGACTGAGAGCAGGCTTTGTTTTTTAAAAGAAAAGGAAGCCTTGTTTGTCGGCTGATCAAGGCGCTTTCGCATTTCTTATATAGATCATTAACAGCTTTCTTATAAATGATAAATTTAATACTAATATTGTAAAAATAATTGGATATAGAGATGCGGAGTACGATAATTTCCATCCGTTATAGTAAAAAAGGTTCGTTCTTACAATAATTGATTCATATACAATTGAAAAGACTGACCACGCCATTATATATATACCTTTAGTTAGCAATATTCCTTTATATGGGAAATGGTTTAAAAATAAGGTACTGACTGAAAAGTATATGGAAATTAGATATATTATACTAGTAATTTGAACTCCATCTTTATAATAACCATATAAATTATACTTTAAATCGAGAATTAGATCTGTTGTAATACCCAAAAAATAAGCAAAAAAGAATGTGGCGTAAATTTCAATTCCGGAAATGCGTTTTGGAACTGCAATTGCAAGCAAGAGCAAAAAAGAAACCGATATAAAACCAAATATCATATTATATACTCCTGAAAAAATAATTATAAGGAAAAAAATTAAACATAATTTATTCCATCAATCTTAGCACTAAATAACTTTTTACATAGTGCCTTCCCTTTATTTTCATTTAATATCTTTTGACCATAGTGTAAAAATTCATCTAATTCTTCGTCAGTTAAATGCCCCATCATAAAAGGGAAAGAATCATCTTCAGCTATAGTCTCAATAATTTTATGAAATAAATTTTCGCCAGTTGGAGTTAGCGTAACATTCTTGAATTTGGAGCGATTAGGATCTTTTTCAATGGTAACAAACCCTCTTTCTTTTAGTGGTTTTAAAAGTCTTGTAATAGTAGATATGTGCCAACACCCTAGTTCACTTATCTCAGAGGGAGTGAGTGTTTTACCATTTGTAATTAATATAAATAATATATGTTGTTGAGCGGGTGAGATATCATATTGTTTTCCTAATTCTGCCCAGTGTGCTTCCATACAGAAATATAACGTTCTAACCATTTGGACAATTTGTTGTTTATAGCAAAATTTCATATTTATCTCCTTATTTGTATATACAATTGTATTTGCAACTACTGCACCATTATTAGCCTTTAAAAAATGATTTAAACGTGATAGAAGGAGAAATTTGGAATTCAACTATAGAAAGTTTCAAATAGTGAAATTCACTTAATATTTGTCGGTGTAAATTGTGATTTTTGATGAGTAAATTGCAAAAAGGTGTCATGCGGGTAGAACGAGTCAGAAATTAATGTAATGGATTAAGAGGAAGCTGTTAGATATTATTCGAACATCATAGGCTTGGAGGAAACAGAAGTGGTTAGTTGCAACGAGGTGAAGAATGCAGTTTTGATAATTTAGAAAATTTCAAATAGTGAAATTTAGTAATTGTGCCGTGTTAGAAGTGCAGTTACTATTAAGATAACAAAAATAAGGAGGAGGACAGCAGATTAGGTAAACTTATAAGTCAATCTGATCCTAGTACATCAATGTGGGAAATGTTTAGAAAAGACTGATTTCCGGCGAAGTAGAAACTGATGGGAAACCATCACAAATATAAGTATTAGGAGAAGGTTTAGTGGCAATATGTAGCAGCACTGCATGCTTGTTGCTGCATAGAACTTGATGAAAACTTAAGAAAAAGAAAAATAGAACAAGTGATTACTCTCAAGACCGTGAATGAATGAGAAGCGGCAATTTTACAGAAATACGCGGCATTGCATACAAAAGATCATGCAGCTACAGAAACAAAGGGGATTAATCGTAAATCGCTCAAAAGATCACCTTTGCAATAGTGAACTACCAGTGATTCAAATGCGTCTGATTCTTTTTCAAAATGTCTTGAAATTTCAAGAGGAAAAAGAACCTTTTGGGCTTTATACAGTACTTGCAAAATTCAAAAGGGAGAAAGCATTGGCAGGATGATTTCTCCTAGATGGAAAATATGCGAAAAAAAGAAAGCAATCAATTAAAAACAAGCTTTATAAACTATATGCAAGGCACACGAAGTTATAACAGTTATAGAAAATTAGAGCATGAGAATGGCTTATAATCCTTGCTCAAACTGAAATCATAACATTTCATGAAAAGATAGCATGAGTTTCTTTCCTTTTTAGTTTTTGTTAACTATTATAATAAACTTCCGGATTGTTTTGAAAATTACAGGGGCTATAACTTTATATCTTTTGCCAAACTTTTTTATTGAATACTAATAAATCATTATTTGAAAATATGTAAGAAATAGGGAGGAAAAATCATGAGTATTGAAATGAAGGATCAGAATCTACTCAACAGTGTGTTGACCGAAATACGCTCCCGACGGGACGAATTTGATGAAAAGCGGCACGTACCAAGGGATATGATAGCGCAACTAAAGCAATTGGGCATTTATCGTGCTGCTACACCGCGTTGCTTTGGCGGTGATCCCCTCTCGCCCTCGGAGTTCCTTAAGTTGATTGAAACCATTTCCGAGGCTGATGGATCCACTGGATGGGTGGCGAGCTTTGGCTCGGCTTCGGTCTATCTAGCAGCCCTGCCGCGTGACACGCTTGCCCAGCTCTATGCAAATGGGCCGGATGTAGCCTTTGCGGGCGGTCTGTTTCCAGTTCAGCCTGCAGAAAAGGTCAAGGGTGGATGGCGCGTGAACGGTCTTTGGAAATTTGTGAGCGGCTGCATGGGAGCTGACATTCTCGGTGTCGGTATTGGCACAGGAGAAGGAGGCAAGCCGCTCACTGCTGTCCTCAATCCTGAGGACACGGAAATCGTCGAGAACTGGGAAGTTCTTGGGATGCGCGGAACAGGCAGCCACGATTTGCGGGTGAAAGATGCCTTCGTTTCTGATGAATGGACCTTTATCCGTGGTGGCGTGCCTACTATTGATGAACCGATCTATCAGTATCCATCTATCGCTTATGCAGCACAGGTACTAGCGGTAGTCAATCTTGGAGTCGCTCGCGCTGCGCTTGATGAAATTACTAAAATGGCCGGTCGTACTGGAATCACCGGTGCACCGAAGTTGGCAGATCGCGCTTATTTGCGAATCACACTGGCAAAAGCAGAGGCCTCCCTGAGATCGGCGCGAGCGTTCTTCTACGAGACTACAGATGCCGCTTGGGAATCGATCCAAAAAGGTGATGGTGTTTCTGCTGACCAAACAAGTATGCTGCGTCTGGCAGCAGCACAAGCTACCCGCGTTGGAGCTAGTGCAGTGCAGACAGCCTATATGCTTGCTGGCACAGCTGCAATCTACGATGGACACCCGTTGCAGCGCTGTCTGCGGGACGCGATGGTTGTAACCCAGCACGCGTTCTTAAACGAGGGCATATATGACAATGCAGGGTCAGTATTACTAGGCAGGCCACCGATGCCCGGCTATATTTAATCCTGTTAAGCAATACCAGAGCCCAAGTTGTCACTAATCATGGGATTTTATGAGTTATAAGTTTTCCGGTATAGGGAAGAGCGGAAAGCCCGTCAAGATCCTCTTGATGGGGCTTTGATAAATAACGGGCCGATTGCCAACCAATTTTAATGAAAGCTACCTAAACAGGAATGCGTTTAACTATTTAACAAGTTTCAAATAGTGAAATTACCTAGTTGTTGCTCAATAAATCGACCGTTTATAATGATTAAAGATTAGGAATATTCAAAAAAGTAGTAGATGGAATATGGATGAATCTAGGTTTCATACTGTGTTAAGTCACTTCGTTTCATGTATAAAGGCAGTTACAACTGTTGACATGAGTATAATTATTAGATTTAACACCTACTTCATTCTCATCACTATCATCAGCTTCACATATATGAGACTGCAACAGGTTATTGATAAAATAGTTTGCTAGTTTGAAAATGATTGTGTAATTGATCCTACGGCCTAAAAACAAAGGAGGAATGTTGGGTGCAAAAAGGTGTTATGCGTTTAGGCAGAGCAGAGCTTAAGGTAATGGATTTAGAGGCGGCGGTAAAATATTATACGAACATCATTGGGTTAGAAGAAACAGGCAGAGATCGTGACCGTGTTTATTTAAAGGCATGGGATGAGTTTGATCATCACAGCATTGTATTACGGAAGGCAGATTCTCCTGGGCTAGACCATATGGGATTTAAGGTTCGTTCAATTGAAGATTTACGAATTCTTGAGAAAAAAGTGGAGCAATTCGGATTAACAACCAAACGTGTTTCTGATGGTACTAGATTAGGCGAAGGTCAAGGAATTCGTTTTGAACTCCCAACAGGCCATCAAATGGAGCTTTATCATGATATAAAAAAGATTGGTACCGCTGTGGGGACCTTGAATCCTCATCCATGGCCTGATAATCTACGCGGTATTGCTCCACATCGATTAGACCATGTTTTATTAACGGGTGATGATGTTGAAAATGCTACAAGATTTTTTATGGAGGTTCTTGATTTTGGACAGAGTGAACGAATTATGACAGTCGATCAAGAGCAAATGATAGGTAGTTTCTTATTTACAACAAATACCGCTCATGATATTGCGTTTATTAAAGGACCGGATGCGAAGCTGCACCACGCTGCTTTCCATGTTGATAACTGGTATGACGTAATGAAGGCTGCTGATATCCTAACGAGAAATGAAGTGAATATTGAGGTAACACCGACTCGTCATGGGATTACAAGGGGGCAAACGGTTTACTTTTTTGACCCATCGGGAAATCGTAATGAAGCCTTTGCAAGCGGTTACATGACCTATCCGGATTTTGAGACGATAACGTGGACAGAAGATAAGATTGGTCAAGGGATTTTCTATCATCGCCGTGAATTAATGGAATCCTTCTCCAATGCTTTAACGTAAAGGAGCTACTCATGTATAAAATCTTTGTTGATGAAAATGAATTTATCTGTGGTTCAAATGAGGATTTAATTACAGCACATAGGAAAGTGATGGGAAGTGCCATTCCATTTGGATGCAGAGGGGGCGGTTGCGGAATGTGCAAAATCGAAGTGATTGAGGGTGACTATACACTTGGCACAAGCTCCATGGCTGTTCTCCCCCAAGAAGAAAGAGAGTTAAAGTACGCTTTAGCATGTAAAACGTATCCAAAAGGTGAACTGAAAATCAGAGTGGTAGGCAAGTAAGAGATTAGTAATGTGTACTCGTAGCGAGAGATAGGAGCTCACTTTTTTAAATAAATGATAGAATTCAGGTTTTACAGTTTCGATTGTTCATCGGAACTGTTCGACTTGGATATCTACATGAGACCACGCTAACCTTATTCTTGAAATAGTAGTTTCTAATACGAAAGTAAATAGCTTTAAAAGATCACCCTACATTTTTAGTGATAGAAAAAATTTACTACAGTTTTGGTAAGTGAATACGATACGAAAGACAGTGGCAATAGGCTATTTGTATAATCTTAGTTTTAAGATTTTGAAAATTTCAAATAGTGAAACTTGTCAATTGTACCCTATTTAAATAACCGTTAAGATTAATTTAACAAATTAAGCGAGGAGGAGGAAGCATGTTAAAGGAGCAAGATAATAAACTTTTAACTCAAACGGATCCGGGAACACCAATGGGAGAAATGTTTAGGAGATATTGGATTCCGGCTTTTAAGTCTGATGAAGTAGAAACTGATGGCAAACCATTACAAATAAAGTTATTAGGAGAAGATTTAGTGGCGTTCAGAGATTCAGATGGAAGAGTTGGTCTCATTGATGAAGCATGTCCACACAGGGGAACATCACTTTATTACGGAATAAACGCTGGATGTGGTATACGCTGTATGTACCATGGATGGAAGTTTGACACGGAAGGAACTTGTACGGATCTACCATCCGAACCTAGTGGCAGTAATCTTCATAAAGCCATTAAATTAAAGTCATATCCTGTTGAGGAAAGAAATGGAATGGTTTGGACTTATATGGGACCTGCAGATAAAAAACCACCTTTCCCAGAATTTTTCTGGATGGGCTTACCTGAAAAAAGCATATTAGCTGAACGGGTTTGGCAAGAATGTAATTACTTGCAAGTTATGGAAAATGATCTAGATTTTGTACATGCGGCCTTTCTTCACAAAGCACATGCCACTCAGACTGTTAATGAAGGCGTCCTTAGCACAGACCTTGGAATTGATCCTTCACATCCATTGGTCAAAAATCCACCTGTAAGGCAAGCGGTTGAGAACACAAACTATGGAAAGCGATGTCTTGCGATTGGAGAAGGAACAGATAAGGAAGATGCATTTATGGAGATACATTATATCTTTCCGTTCTATACGTTCCCGCCACGATTTGAAGGTGAAGATGGTATGTGGCATGCGTTTATCCCTAGAGATGATCAAAGTACTTGGAGCTGGGATGTTCAGTTTTCAAAGACTAAAGAAATTGACGCAGAAGCACAGCATGCTCGCCGCGGCTTAGAACTTGATGAATACTTTAGAAAAAAGAAGAATAGAACGAATGATTACTTGCAAGACCGTGAATTAATGAAAAGCGGCAACTTTACAGGAATACGCGGCATTGCAAACCAGGATCATGCAGCTACAGAAACAATGGGACCAATCGTAAATCGCTCAAAAGAACACCTGGGTACCAGTGATCTACCAGTGATTCAAATGCGCCGGATTCTTCTTCAAAATGTCTTGAAATTTCAAGATGGTGAAGAACCTTTTGCATTAGATGTAGATTCACTTAAACATTTATATAGTGCAGGAACATACGCTGAACGTGGAAAGCATTGGCAGGATGCTCTCCCACTTGATGAAAAATTTGCTTTAAAAAAGAAAGCACCTAATTAGAAACAAGCTCTATTCAATACTATATGCACATCATTAGAAGTTATAACGATTACTAAATTAATGGCCTCGAATATCTAGAGAGGTGAAAGCATTGAAACTTAAACTATACGACGGCTATAAATCTTTTGAATACTTAGAATCTACTAAGGATTATAAATCCTATACCGTTTCAAAGTCAATTAATAGAGTTCCAGGGTATTCATTATTAACCTCTTGGGATGAAAAAAGAAGAGTAGAGGCACTCTTTGAAAATAATATCATTATTTCTTTACGGGATCATGGCTTTATTGTACCTGAAAAAAAAGAGGACATAATCCCTTATTGCAGGCAGCCCTATACGCACTTTGATTACGAAGGTCTTTCAAATTCAGGCTTGGATGTCATTTTTGAAAACTTTATGGATGGAATTTCGATTATTACGTCCACTTCAGGGCTTAAATGGGATGATGTCATTTGGACACTTGGCATAAGGTATTGTGATATCGCCCAACAGAAGATGGTGTTTATTGCTAGTGATAAATACGATTTTTATAGGGCCAAGGAAGAAAATAAGATCGCGCTGTTGCCATCATTAGAGGCGGCAAGTGCTATAGAGAATGAACTAGGCCGAGTCGACATTCTTTATGGTTTTGGAGTTCGGTGTATGGGGATCACCTACAATGATACAAATACACTTGGGTCTGGCTTAGCTGAACAACGTGACGGAGGCTTAACAAACTTTGGCCGAAAAGTCGTCCAAAGAATGAATAAATTAGGCATGATTATCGATATCTCTCATTGCGGTGACATAACCAGCATGGACGTGATTGAAAAAAGTGAAAAGCCGGTGTTTATTACCCATGCCGGTGCAAGAGAGTTGTGGAACACGCCAAGGATGAAACCCGATCATATTTTAAAAGCATGTGCAGAAAGCGGGGGTGTAATTGGAATTTGTGCAGCACCCAATACCACTTTAACTAAAAATAGACCGGATCACACGATTGATTCCGTTATGGAGCATTTTGAATATGTCGCAAATTTAGTAGGAATTGACCATGTTGGGTTTGGTCCAGATACATTCTACGGTGACCATGTTGCTTTACAACATGCTTTCGATGGTATGCTGTCTATTTCTGATTCACATGGGGGCGAAGAGTTTGAAGAATCTGATTATGTAAAAGGACTTGAGAATCCCACTGAATCAATGGTTAATATCGTCAATTGGCTTGTGTCACATGGCTATAGTGACGAGGACATAATAAAAGTAGCAGGATTAAATGCCTTGCGTGCAATTGAACAAGTATTTAATAAATAATTTCATAGTTAACTAGAGTAGGAGGTGATGCTATTGTTACTAGATGGTTATGGTAGAGTAGCAATTGTCACAGGAGCAGCCCAAGGCTTAGGCTTAGCGGTTGCAGATGAGCTTTTACATGAAGGGAAAAAAGTGGTGTTCGTTGATATAAATGAACAGGAGCTTGAAAAAGTGAAAGTAACAATACGTGAAAATGAACGAAACCAAGCGATGTTCATTGCAACCGACGTATCTAAAGTAGAATCTATCCACGAATGTGTGAACCAAGTGCTAGAGCGTTGGGGGCGAATTGATATTCTCGTTAATAATGCTGGCGTTCGTACAGAAACAACGATTGAAGACATGACAGAGGATGAATGGAATACCATTATCTCAATTAATCTAGGTGGAACATTCTTTTTCTCACAAGCTGTTATCAAGATCATGAAAGAACAACAGTGGGGTCGAATTATTAATATGTCGTCTTTTGCTGGCCAAGCAGGTCCATTAACGTCTGGTGCCCATTATTCCGCATCGAAAGCAGGCCAACTGGCATTAACAAAGGTATTTGCTAGATCACTTGCAAAAGAGGGGATCACAGTTAATGCCGTTACACCTGCAGCCATTCGCGGGCCAGAAATGGATAAAATACCGCATGATAAATTAGAAACAATGGTGAAAGGAATTCCTGTAGGGCGACCTGGTGAACCAGAGGAAGTCGCTAAAATTGTTAATTATCTATGCGCCGAATCAAGCGGATATATAACTGGATCTACGATTGATATTAATGGCGGTCTATTAATGCGCTAGCTAATGAAGAATGGCTGATCAAAATTAAAGATGAGGAGTGAAGGGAATTGGGTATTAAACATGATGTGCCACAAATACCATCACCATTGCGTGTGATGATTAAATTTGAGTCAACAGGCTGGTTCAATACGACTTCAGAGGAAAAAACAAATGATATTCTTCCTAAATTAAATGAAGCATTAGAAAGCTGGAATGAATATGGTGTTCAATTAATTGGGACGTTAGATCGTGATATTTTTACGGCGGGACATGCGGGGGATGAAGGCTGGCATGCTATCTTCTTATATGATGTCCCTGATTTACAAGCTGTAACAGGGATGACCCATTCATTTCGTGCATCAGGTTTAGATCGATATTTTCGTCTTGAAGCGATAATCGGCAGACCATTCTTTTTATTAGAAAAGTAATTGTTAGTTTAAATGAGGAAACGAATTAGGTGGAGGATACTCCGCCTGATTTGAATCAATTAGTTGAACGACAGGCGTAGACAAAACAGGATAACAGATTAAGGAAATCAAAGGAGGCCCTATGAAAAAATATTTAACTCTATTAATAATGGTCGTTTTAGTTCTCGGTTTAGCAGCTTGTGGAAGTTCAGCATCAAATTCAAATAATGCAACTCCAGATAGTTCATCTTCAAATAATGAACCAGCTACTAGTGAGGATCCTATTAAATTAACGTATGCATTTTTTGCTCCAGCTAATACATTCCCTGCCGTTCAAATGGAAAAATGGAAGGAAGAGCTTGAAAAGCGCACGAATGGAAAAGTTCAAGTTGATTTATTTCATGGCGGTACCTTATTAGATGCAGCGAATATGTATGACGGTGTTAAAAATAAAGTGGCAGATATTGGTTTATCTTCTACATCTTATGAACCAGGTCGCTTTCCATTGTTAGGCATATCTGATATGCCATCTAACTATCCAAATGCTAAAGTGGCTAGTTTAGTCGTTCATGATCTTATTGAAAAGTATCCACCTGAAGCTTTTAATGATTTTAAAATTATCACATCCTTTGCGACAGAACCTGCTTTTGTTCAAAGTCAGGTACCTGTTACAACCATTGATGAATTAAAAGGAAAGCAGTTTAGAATTTCCGGGGCACTTACGCCAATCATGGAGGAAATGGGTGCAGCTCCTGTTGGAATTTCTCAAGCTGAAACGGCTGAAGCATTACAAACAGGGATTATTGAAGGTTATGTGTCTTCCCGCGAAATCTTAAAAGATTTAAAGCTTGCTGAAAATATTAAGTATGTGACCGATTACACGTTAACCATTAATACGTTTGTCGCTGTAATGAATAAAGATACATGGAACTCTCTTCCTGAAGATGTTCAACAAGTGATTGATGAATTAAATCTCGAAATGACCCAATTTACTGGTGAGTATTTAGATAATCACGTTCAAGACGCGGTGAAGTGGAGCGAAGACGAACACGGCTTACAAACGGTACAGCTAACAGATGCACCTGTCTGGGATGAAAAGCTCGCAAAAATTAAGGCCGATTATGTGAAACAGCTGGTAGAACAAGGTCTTCCTGCTGAGGAGTATAAGAAAACTTTAGATGAATTAGTGGAGAAATATTCTAATCAGTAGAGAAATGTAATTTAATAGGCTGAGGCTGTCCACATCGTATGGGACAGCCACATCTATTTAGGAGGTGGCAGACTTGAAGGTTCAAAATAATTCTTCATATAGTCAGGAAGTATATGATGCTTTAAATGTGGTAGAGCAACCTACTGTACCCACGTACAAAAAAGAAAGTGGATTTGAAAGAGTAGTAAATTATTTTGCATATGTCTTAGCGTTTATTTCTGGAGCCTGTATTACTGCAATGATTTTACTAATTGTCGGAAATTCAATTGTCCGTGTTTTTGCCGACCCATTTTCAGGTACAGCAGAAGTGGTTGGCTGGTTAGCTGCTATTTCCTTGACGTTTTCCCTTGGGTATACCCAGATTGTCAAAGGACATGTCGATATTGATCTGTTAGTTAATCGGTTTAACCCTGTCATTCAGAAAATAATCCAAGCTGTTATTTATGCTTTGAGTATTATTTTCTTTACGATCCTAGGCTGGCAGTTGATCATTTATGCTAATAGCTTAATAGCGAATGGGACGTTGTCTACAACCCTTAGAATTCCATTTTATCCGCTTGTTTACCTCGTGGCTGTAGGATTCATTGGTCTAACGTTAACGTTAGTGATTGACTTAATTAAACTACTAAAAGGTGGTGAGTAGTATGGAACCAGCTACTATTGCATTGTTAGGAATTGCAGTATTATTTCTACTAATGTTTTTCAAGATGCCAATCAGTTTCGCGATGTTTATTGTTGGATTTGCCGGTTTACTCGTTATGAGTTCGCCGCAAGCAACCTACAATCTATTAAGTTCCGGTGTCTGGACTTCCTATTCAAGCTATACACTTAGTGTTATACCATTGTATATCCTGATGGGAGAAATCATTTTCAGAACGGGTGTGACTGTTAAGCTTTTTGATGCTGCCTATAAGTGGGTAGGTCAGTTTAAAGGCGGAATGGCGGGAACGACAATTCTTGCAAGTGCTGGGTTTGCATCTATTTGCGGCTCCAATGCAGCAACAGCAGCTGCGATGGGGACAATGGCTTTACCAGAGTTGAAAAAGTACAATTACAATGAAGCGCTTAGCACAGGCAGCGTCGCTACCGGTGGAACACTTGGGATTATTATTCCTCCTAGTACTGTCTTAATTGTAATTGCTATTCAGACTGAACAATCGATTACTGACTTATTTGTAGCTAGTATTATACCGTCTATTCTTTTAACCGCATTATTACTACTAACTATTGTGTATTTGTGTCAACGTAATCCAGAATATGGACCTGCAGCTCCAAAAGTTTCAATGAAAGAAAAGTTGATGTCTATTTTAGGTGTTATTCCGATTTTGTTACTGTTTCTTTTCGTTATTGGCGGTTTGTTTCTTGGCTGGTTTACCCCAACTGAATCAGGAGCATTTGGCGCATTTGGTGCGATAGTACTAACACTTGCAATGAAGAAATTAACGTTTTCTAAATTTAAAGAAGCCATGCTAAGCACGTTGAAAACAGCCACAATGGTTATGATGCTGATGGTAAGTGCAACCTTATTTGGCCGTTTTTTAGCGATGACAAGATTGCCATATGATGTAGCGGATTGGGTTAATGGTTTGCCTGTTCCTGCAACGCTTATATTACTTGCAATCATCCTCATATACGTAATTGGCGGTTCCATCATGGATGCCCTTGGTTTCCTAATCATTTCAATCCCAATCTTTTATCCTACTATTATAGCATTAGGCTATGATCCAGTTTGGTTTGCTGTTCTCCTATGTGTTGTAACGAGTATGGGTGCAATCACACCGCCAGTTGGCGTCAATGTATTTGTTGTTCAAGGCTTAACACCAACTACCAAGATTACTACTATTTTCAAAGGCGCAAGTTATTTTTTAATTACGTATATAGTGTTCATTGCCATTTTAATTCTTTTCCCGCAACTTGTATTGATGGCAATCTAAAACAGCAGGGGGGCTAAGTGATTGCGTATTGTCTCAGCAATAAAAATCAAAGATGAAATTCAAGCTCTGTTACAAGAGGAATTTAAAGACGTTTCATTTTTATTTTATAACTCGATAGAGGAAGCTGAGAAGAGTCATAGCTTAGGTGAGTCAGAGGTTCTGCTGACATATGGAGAAGATATCAAGGCAGAACATATAAAAAAAGCGAGTAAATTAAAATGGATCATGCTATTAACAGCTGGTTTTGAACAGCTGCCACTTGAGTCTATAGTGGAACGAAACATTGTGATTACCAATGTTAAAGGAATTCATAAAACCCCAATGGCAGAATATACGATCTTAATGATGCTACAGGAAACTGCTAGGTTTCGCTCGATGATGGATCAGCAAAAGCAAAAGGTATGGAATAAGTCGCTTTATTTAAACACATTAGAAGAAATAACGGAAAAGACTGTTGCTATTTTGGGAACAGGTGTAATAGGCAGTGAGATTGCCAGATTGGCTAAAGCATTTAATATGAAGACAATGGGCTTTAATCGAAGTGGGACAGCTGTAGAACATGTAGATCAATTGTATACAAGTCAAGGGTTATTTGAATGTCTAAGAAAAGCAGACTTTGTTGTTTCCATTTTACCGAGCACAACTGAAACAAAAGGATTTCTAAAGGGAATTCATTTTAAAGAAATGAAAAAAACAGCTGTATTTATCAATATTGGTCGAGGCAATACCGTTGTCGAGGAGGATTTAGTATACGCGCTGCAAACTAAAGAAATTAAACATGCGGTGTTAGATGTGTTTGCTGAGGAACCTCTTCCATCTTCACATCCATTTTGGGAGATGGAAAATGTGACGATCACCCCACATATTGCAGGCGTTTCCACCAACTACCAAGACCGTGCAATCGAAATATTTAAACATAATCTACAAGTTTTTCGGACTGGTGTGGGTGAGCTATTGAATGTCATTGATATTGAAAAAGGCTATTAGAAAGGGGCTGTAGTATGGGGAATGAGGAATATGTTCATGCGCTAGAGTTTAAGTCTATTGAGGAAGAGCGACTGTATCGAAAAACGAGGTTAGCGGGAGCTTTTCGCTTATTTTCTAAATTCGGTTTTGATGAAGGACTAGCCGGACATATTACAGTTCGGGATCCGGAATATACCGATCATTTCTGGGTAAATCCATTTGCTGTTCATTTTAGTTTAATTAAGGTTTCGGACTTGGTTCTTGTCAATGATCAAGGAGCTGTGGTGGAGGGAACACGACCAGTTAATAAGGCTGCTTTAGCGATTCATATCCCTATTCATCAAGCTCGTCCTGATGCTATAGCTGCAGCGCATACCCATGGAGTGTATGGAAAAACTTGGTCTTCACTTGGAAGATTATTAGATCCAATCACCCAGGATGCTTGTGCGTTTTATAACGATCATGCTGTTTTTACAGACTATTCAGGAGTTGTTTATGAGGAAGAAGAAGGAAAGCGAATTGCCCAAACTTTGGGAAATAAAAAAGCACTTATTTTGCAAAATCACGGTTTACTTACTGTTGGGGGATCTGTAGAGGAAGCAGCATGGTGGTATATCAGTATGGAAAGATGTTGTCAATCACAGTTAATGGCAGAAGCAGCGGGTGTTCCGAAACTGATCAGTCCAGAAAATGCTGATATTGCCTTACAACAAGTAGGTTCAAGCTGGGCAGGGGAAGTGCAGTTTAACCTTTTATACGAGAAAATTGTGAAAGAGCAACCCGATTTACTTGATTAACAAAGGATGTGAGTCTATGAATTTAAAAGACTATTTAATAGAAGTTTTACAGCTTAATAATACTGATACTTCTGTAAAACTAATTGATCAGGAGCCTGCTTTTAGATTCTCATTAGAGAAAAGAGGCGAAAACGATGAATGACATTTTTTTTGAAGATATATCATCATTATCACAGTTAATAAACACCAAAAAAATTTCTCCGGTTGAGCTCGTAACAGCCATGTTGGAGCGGATTTCTAAGGTAGACCCTGCTTTAAATTCGTTTATAAAGGTTTTATCAGATAGTGCCTTAGAGGACGCGAAACAACTCGAGGCAGAAGTGGTCCAAGGTAAGAGTAGGGGGCCACTTCACGGCGTTCCAATTGCGGTAAAGGATATTCTTGCAACAGCAGGGATTGAGACTACATCAGGCTCGAAACTTTTTGAAAATTGGAAACCAGATGGAGATGCGACCGCCATTAGAAAGCTGAAAGAGGCGGGTGCGATTATTATTGGTAAAGCCAATTTACATGAGTTCGCCATGGGTGCTACAACTGAAAATCCTCATTATGGCGTATGTCGTAACCCTTGGGATGTATCGAGAATCCCGGGTGGGTCTAGTGGCGGTTCTGCTGTTGCCGTTGCAGCTGGGATGAGTTTTGGAGCACTTGGCACAGATACGGCAGGTTCCATTCGCTTGCCGGCTGCTTTATGCGGCATCGTCGGGATTAAGCCTACATATGGAAGAGTCAGTCGCCATGGCTGCTTGCCCTTTAGCTGGTCATTAGATCATATTGGGCCGATGACGAGAACAGTTAAAGATTCAGCCATAATGTTGGATGCTATTGCAGGCTATGATCGTCTAGATTATACAACTTCGAAACGTCCTAATGATGTTCTTTTTAGTGAAATAGCCAATCTTAAAGGTGTCAAATTAGCTGTTGTGAAAGAGCACTTTTTTGAGGATGTGGACCCAGAGGTTTGTGCCATTGTCCAAAAAGCTATTGCGGACCTGAAAGCGTTAGGTGCAGATGTGCTGGAACTTGAACTGGATGGGCTTGGTGACGTCTTACAATCTCTAAGAGTGATTGCCCAATCAGAGGTGGTTGCTTTTCATGAACCATTGCTAAAAAAATATAAACATCTATACGGAGAAGATCTTCAATTTCGTTTTAACTTCGGTAAAAGCATATCGGCCACAGACTATATTAACGCGCAAAGAACTCGAAATGTTTTCATACAGCATTTGACCGAAAAAATGGCGGCATATGGTGTAGATGCGATTGTGGCGCCAACGAATGTGAAACCACCGATTAGTATTGGATCGGTACCTCCTGAGGAAGCAATAAATAATATGTTTACAATGGGCCGAACACCGTTTGCTAATATTGTTGGTTTCCCTGCGTTAACAGTACCATGTGGATTTGTATCGGCTAAATTGCCAGTAGGTTTACAGCTCATTGGCACGCCTTTTGCAGAACGAAAGTTGTTTGAAATAGGCCATGCATATGAAACATCACAAAATTGGATTCAGGAATTAGTTAGCAATAAAGTTTACCTAGAAAAACTAGCTTAAATCAATAAACTTTAAGGAGGCATTCACAAATGGAGGTTACTGTTATTGGCGGAGGAAACGGTTGTTTTGCGGCAGCTGCAGATTTAGCTGAGAAAGGGCACCATGTTAGATGGTGGAGAAGAACAGCTGAGGATTTTAAAGAAATTTTACAATCTCAAAGTTTAAAGGTGCGAGATATTAATGGAACACGTGAGGTTCCGCTTGCATTAGTAAGTACAGATATTAAAGAAACGATTATAGGCTCTAAATTGATCGTGATTCCGTTGCCGGCAGTTGCTCAACAGTCGGTTGCCAAGCAAATAGCACCTTATTTAGAGGATGGGCAGGTAATCTTTTTACCTCCTGGTACGTTTGGCAGCTATATTATGGCTAAAACCTTAATAGAAGAAGGTTGTAAAGCGGAAGTCACATTCGCTGAAACAGGAACTCTGCCGTACTTAGCAAGAAAGCATGATGCTAGTACTGTATCTATTTCTGGTCGAGCTACACGACTGCCAACAGGTATATTTCCTGCAGAGCGTTCAGCATATGCATTTGAAATACTAACAAAGGCTTATCCATCAATTGAGCCAATTGAGGATGCTTTATCTGGTGCACTTATGAATGCAGGTCCAATTATTCATCCACCGCTGATCATTATGAACGCGGGACCAATTGAACATTTTGATCGCTGGGATATTCATAATGAGGGAACGCAGCCCGCAATCAGACGGATCCATGATGCTTTGGATGCAGAACGTATTGCGATTCGTGAGGCACTAGGTTATAGTGCTCCACATTTCCCACTAGCGGACCACTATAATCCAGAGGGTGAGGAATGGATGTATGGCAATGGGGCACACGAGAAATTAGTAGATGGAAAGGATTGGTTTGAAGGTCTTGATTTACAAAATCATCGCTATATGCGTGAAGATATCGCATGCGGGTTAGCATTTTTAGTTTCACTTGGTGATTGGTTGAAAATCCCGACTCCAACTGCTACAGGTTTATTAGCCATCGCGTCAGGCATCGTTAGTGAAAACTTACGGAAGAACGGCCGGACAATAGAAAACCTTGGTCTTGACCATTTAAGTCAAGCACAAATGAAGACCTTATTACAGGCCGGAATTGGGGTATCTGTATGAGCAGCGAAAAGATTAAAATAGCCGTTGTTGGGGCGGGAAGAATGGGCAGGGGCATCGCGCATGTCTTTGCCTACGCAGGGTATGAAGTGAATCTTGTGGATATCAAATCACGTTCTGAAGATGAGAAAGAACGAGTTTTACTCGAGGCATTAGCTGAAATTAAAGGTAATATTATGTTTTTATCCTCCATTGGTATGATTGAAGAATCTCATATCCAGACCATCCTTAATAGAATTCGAGTCTACGGAAGTAATCAGTTTAATCAAGCTGTTCAAGGTGCGAATGTTGTATTTGAAGCAGTTCCGGAAATTCTTAATGTTAAACAGGAGGCATTTTCAAAGATTTGTAAGGTTGTTTCATCCGATACAGTGATTGCTTCAACAACCTCGTCATTCTTAGTGAACGAACTAGCGGGATTCGTTGACCAATCAGAACGTTTCTTAAATACACATTGGCTAAATCCAGCTTATCTCATCCCACTTGTAGAAGTAAGTCCGAGTGACTTTACACGAAAGGAGGTTGTGAAGAGCGTTACAGATTTACTAGATTCAATAGGTAAAGTACCGGTTGTATGCGCGGCTTCCCCGGGCTTTATTGTACCGCGATTGCAAGCGTTAACTATGAATGAAGCGGCGCGTTTAGTTGAAGAAGGTGTAGCAACGGTGGAGGATGTAGATAAAGCATCAAAAGCTGGCTTTGGTATTCGTTTTGCCGTATTAGGTTTGTTAGAATTTATCGATTGGGGCGGCGGCGATATCCTTTACTATGCTAGTAATTATTTGAAAGACTCGTTGAAGGCAGACCGCTATACACCGCCTGAAATTATCGCTAGTAATATGGAAAATGGAAATATTGGCATGAAAACTGGGAAAGGTTTTTATGAGTTTCCAAAAGAAGGTCTATCAGACTACCAAAAAGAAACGATTCACAAATTTGTCGATTTACTTCAGCATTTAGGTTACTTAAAACCCCCTGTGGGCGAAAAAATAGAAATCATCGAGTAAATTTTGGTGGATATGAAATTCTGAAGTTCCTTAAAGGTTTCTATGGACTTATAACGAATGGAGATAAGGAGTGTAAGTCATAAGGACAGAAGGAGTGAAAAAATGGATTTTACAAATACGAAATATAAAATAATCGCAATTGTAGATAATGAAAAATATTGTTCAGATGCTAGTTATTGGGTTATTAGAGAAATGCTAGAAGAAGAGTATATTACCGTAAATAATATGCGAATTTGTGTTAACTCAATTGAAGTTTCAAAAAATGATGAAGTCGTATATTTCTATGGAGATCATCACGAATGCTGATATACTAGCTGGCGAGGAACGTGAATGGAAGTTTATTTTTTCCCGTTCAGAATTATATAGATAATAGAATGATAAATATTAAAACAAGCTGGTTTCAATTATCTCAAAAAGGTAAATGACACCAACTTGTTTATTTTAATTATTTATTTAGTTATGAATAGTCAGAAAACTGTGAACGGTATTAAAAATCACATTGAGTAGATATGCTTTGTGATGTTATTAATAATTGCGAAATTAATTGATCTAAATAGTCTTTATTACTCATTCTAAATTCTGGTCCTGAAATACTGACCGAACAAATAACCTCTCCTAGAAAATTATAAATCGGAACAGATACACTAAATAAACCAAATTCAGATTCTTCATTGTCTATTGCGTAGCCTTGTTCGCGAATTTTTTCAAGTTCTATAGATAATATGGCTGGGTCTGTTATCGTATTTTCTGTTAATTGCTCCAACTTTTTCGATAATATCTTCTTTATTACTTTTTCTGATTGATGAGCTAAAAATAATTTACCAGCTCCTGAACAGTGTAATGGTTTTCGTGCTCCAACTTTAGTATCAAATTTAATTCGTTTATTTGGTTCAATTTTTGCTAAGCAACAAACTTCCTCATTTTCTAAAGTAGCTAGTATAACAATTTCTTTTGTTCTTTTAACTAGGGAATCTAAATAAGGTATAGTCATAAAGAAGGGTTTGTATTGTTCTGTTACGGTATGGCCCCAACCAAGTAACTGGGATCCTAACCGATATTTCCTTGATTTTGTTTTTACTAAAATACCTTCAGCAGTTAATGACTTTACAACATGATGAACGGTGCTTTTGTTCATGTTTAACTGTGCTGCAAGATCGATAACGCCTAATTCAGGTGTATCAGTTGAGAAACAATTAATAATATTTATTGCGTTTTTTATAGAACCAAGCATGAACAACCCAACTCCCTTAAAACTTAATATGTAAAAAAATGCCCCCATACTTGATAAGAAATTAAAATTATTTAATATCTATAATCCATTAACTTTAAAAAAATAACATTAAACATGTACGGATATCTAACATATTTTGTCTACTATAATTGCTAGTTTAAGTTAACTCACAGTACTTTTTTTATACTTCGATTGATGTCCCTTTTTTCTTTTTAAATAAGGAATTTGTACTCAAGTCATTCGGATTGAATACGCTTACAAAATAAGGTGAGGTAATGAGGTTAGCTATTAAAATAGGATTGGTATCTATTTATTCTGTTTGTTATGATTATATATTCAATTAGTAAGTAGTGTATGGCTGTTCTTGCCTCAAGTTCAATGATACTTAATTATTTTGTTATAAACATAGCTTTAAATTAAATTCTATACTAAGAAGGATATTCCTTCATCAAAAAAGAAAAAAACAACTTTTTCACAAAGAATATAGTGTTTTGTAGTGATAAATATTAAATTATCTTTAGCAAAGTATTCAAATAGATAGTTCATTTGATATATTTATGTCAATAACGTATAAGATATAAGGAGGCTGACATGGCTAGTAAAACGAATGCAATGAGAATTCTAGATAAGCAGAAAATTGACTATAATATTTTAACTTATGATGCTAGTGATGGTATGGTTAGTGGAATCGATGTAGCTGTGAAGATAAATAGACCTCACGATATGGTATATAAAACCTTAGTTGCTTATCGGGACCAAAATATTTATGTGTTTGTTATTCCAGTTGCAAAAGAGTTAGATTTAAAAAAAGCCGCAAAGGCGGCTATGGAAAAGAAACTTGAGATGCTCCCTGTAAAAGACATCCAAAAATGGACTGGATATATCCGTGGTGGCTGCTCTCCTGTTGGCATGAAAAAGAATTACCCGACATACATAGACAATAGCGCTATAGGTTTAGAAAAAATGATAGTAAGTGCAGGGAAAATCGGTACTCAATTGGAACTAAAGCCACACGAACTTATTAAAACAGTACAGGGACAACTTTTAGAATTAATCAAGTAGAGTATTTAATTCCAATTATTACTGTTGTTCATATAGTATTATTGTGCGAAAGAGAACAATCAAAGTTGAGTAACACGATGAATTAAAGGTTTTCTATATTAAGGAGTGCAGAGCTAAATGAAAAAAATAAAGTCTAAATGGTGGGTCGGCTTGCTAATCTTGCTGTTTATAATCATTAATCTTTTAGTTACTAATTTAAATGAAACCAAAAGGAATGAAACTCCTATTAATGATAATATAATCTTGGAAGGTAATATCGATACACATTAAGAATATATAGATGAAACGCAATGTAAAGATAGGGGGTGAATAGTATGTTTGACATCACAGCGGCCGCAAAGCAAGAACTTGAAAAAAGACTTAAAGAGTCTACTAAAAAATTGATCCGCTTACAAATGAGGGTCAGTTGATTGATGAAAGTTAAGTTGACTCTGGAAGAGTCTATGCAGCCAAATGATATAGAAATTGAGAAGGGAAATTTGACTTTTATTATTGATAAAAAGGCATGCCATTACTTCACTAATAAGACACTAGATTATTTGCCAGATCAAACAGGCTTTAAGCAATTTGAAATAGTCTAGAATAGATCATTAAACAGCTTTTAATCTACTATAAACCGGGAAATTAAGGGTAACAACTTACCACTTTAATAAGCTATTTATTCTTAGAGCATAACAAATAAAAGCAAGCACCTAAACTGGGTGCTTGCTTTTTAGAAGACATAGAAAGCGTTTACATTTATGAGTTAGCTTGTACTATTCATCCTTATTTAAAAACTCAATTGCAGATTGAAAGATACTAATGTCATTGGTTATTAGTAGCACAGGAAGAAGTAAAACAGTTAGTGATAGAAGTAGGTAGGTTCCTAGAGTTACTCGAAAGAATTTTGTGATATTAAAAGTCATGTTACATTCCTCCTATTAATTAATATATTTATATTATCTATTAAAACTATTAAATAGTCAACTGAATTTTCTAAAAATTTAAATAAAATAACAAAGTTTTATAAAATAAAACCCCCATACTAAACTAACGGGTTTACTTGTGAGGTGTAAAACGGTAAATCGCAGACTGAATCAAATAGCAAATCACATAAACTTCACAGTAAAAAGGGCTTAGAGATGCAATATCTCTAAGCCCTTTTTACTTTTCATTTTTTCCCGAAACCACCCGTAAGTTGTCCAATTTCATTAGATGCTAAAGCGAGTTTGATATATAAGCGGAGAAATTTCGCTTAATTAGGAAATGGCACTGAAAATAGCTTAAATAGACGGAAAGATTCCGCCAATTTACTCGAAAAACGTAAAAATGGGTACCTTTGCTTTGCTTAATCGGAAAATCTCCGCTTATATACCCCAAACCAAGCTCTATCCTGCTGTTTAACCGAAAAATCTCCGCTTATTATTACTAACTCTGGTTACTCAATTATAATCTACATACTAAATCTCAAAATCAAGCACCCTCCAATATTTATTTCATACCCTGTGATTTACTATGTAAATTAGGAGACGATAAGTTATTAAAATTCGCCAAAATGTTTATAAATCAATAAAAAACGCACTGTGAATTATAAAGTGAATTCAAGTGCGCTTTCCTATGTGTTTTACAATGTTTGCACCTCTGAAGTAAACCTGTTACTAAACAACATGAGGGTTTTAACTTTTTCAGTTTTAATGTACTATGAAACCAAAGGGAAGCTAAGGGTGAAATGTGTTCCTTTTCCTTTTTTACTTTCGATTTTTATTTCACCATTCATATTCTTAATAACGTTAAAAACAATCATCATTCCCAGTCCTGTTCCTTTTTCTTTAGTAGAAAAGTAGGGAGTGCCCAGTTGGTTGATTTCATCTGATGTCATACCAACACCATTGTCAATAATATCAATATATATTTTATTGCTATTTTTAATTGCTTTTAATCGAAGATCCCCACCATTTTCCATAGCTTCGATAGAATTTTTAATGATGTTAATGAAACATTGGCGTATTTTTTGAGTATCGCCTAGTATCATACAATCTTCTTCGAGCCCATCAACTTCAATTTTTACATGATGTGATTTAGCATAAGGTTTTAACAAATTAGCTGAATAGGAAAGTTCTTGGGATATATTGATACTTTGAACGCTATCTAGTTCAGGTTTAGTTAATGCTAAAAACTCATAGATAATTTTTTGTGCGCGTTGTAGTTCTTCTAATGCATAACAAACATACTCACGCCGTCTTTCATGGGACTCCTCATCTTCCAGTGCCTCCACAAAACCTTGCGTAATAGTAATTGGGTTTTTTACTTCGTGGGAAATACTGGCTGAAATTTGAGTTAATATACTCATCTTCTCTGCTTTAATTAGTTCTTTACGCATAAGGTAATTGTTCCTCATTGTTTCCACTAAATATACGATGACCCACATCGATAATCCTTGAATGATAAAATAATTCATCGAAATAGTTGAATATTCAAATGGTGTTTTTGAAAAAAAGTGAGCTAAGGAAATCGTTAATAACGCACAAATTTCCGCAATAGCAATAGAGTATAGAACCTTACTATCAAGCTTTAATTTCATATAAAATTTAGATATGAATGGTACGCATGTTGCAATTAATAGGATTACTAAAAAATTTACATAAACCCCTTCTCCTCCTACCATGAAACGATAAGTTAATATCGTAATAAAAAACCAGGCACCAAAATAATACCCACCATACAAAGCACCAATTATGAAGGGGACTTGTCGTAAATCAAACATGAAACCTGGGAAAAACTCAATTGGGAAACTCATACACAAAATGATAGATAAAGATAATAATATTGCAAATGCTGGCTTATTCAAACCTGATTTTACCTTATCCTTGTCAAACCAAAACATTTGGAAAATAAAGATGGGTAACAAAATAAATAATGCATTAACAAGAAGCCTTTCCAATTCGTAATCCATTAGATCACTCCTCGTATAATTATTGAGCTATTTGTGTTCACAAATCATTCATAATTAATTATACAAGGTGTTAAGATTGTTTTCTGTGATATATCGCATACAAACGCGCTTTAAGATATGTTTTTTCCACGTAATTGTTCTATTTTCCCTTTTTACATATGAGGGTATATACCAAATAATTGGTTAATTAAATCGGTACTTATGTGTTTTCCTTTCATTATTTAAGTACATCATTTATACTTTTAAACAAATTGTTCTAATAATGTTGTGATTTCACCATGTAAAAATATATAATTTTCTTTGAATTAGGGGAATTCATATGAATAATAAGGAGTCAGGAGTTTGTCCAAAGTGTAATAGCAACAAGGTTAGAACGCTTGGGAAGTTATATTGGTTTTTGTTTCTTCTTTCAAGTGGCGGTTGTTTTATTGTAATTGGCTTGTTTTTGCCGATTTTCTTTTATATTGCTCTTGCACTAGTTGCGGTATCACCGTTTTCGATTTTGTTCCCAAAGGTAAGCCAATGTATAGATTGTTACAGACTTTGGCGAATACAAAAAAATTAATAGCAAAAAAATTTGAAGTTAACAACTTGTTGAAAACAAAGGTCTATATAAATTTCAACTAGGCAGTATATGCGGGTGTAACTTTAAATATTGATGTCCTGCATGTCTTACAAAAAAGGTGCTTGCTAAAGCGCAGCACCGAAAGGGTTAATGACTTATTAAAGGGGCTATAATGTCAATTCGATTGGTCCATATGCCACCTGTATAATCTAAAGGCAGCCTTTCTAAATCTTGTTCATTATCAAAACCTTCAGACCAACCACCATCACCAGCTACAAGGATCACACGTGTATTTGAATTTTTCATCCGAGTTACGAACTTATTAGGATACCCCCACATTAATGGTGCGTATTTCTCTGGTATATGCAATTGTGTATTTTGACAAGAATTAGGAACATATCCCGTCCAACCGACAGCCAAATAAGGGAGTAAACAACTCTTCATAGTTTCTAATGACATGACTCGAAGGGATGGTAGATGCTGCTTTAATACGGCAATTGGTGCATCCCCTCCATAGACCGATAATTGGCTTAATTGGGCTTCATCTAAGCGGGAGAGATACTGAGCTAGTTGTTTTCCTTCATTAGGGTCGTCGCTTTTAATATGTATTAAAAAAGCTTGCTTTTGAAATTGTGTTAATACTTCATCAAGTGTAGGCATCATTCCGATTCCTTGGCCACGGAAAGGATAAGTATTACCTCCGTTAGCTGTATAACCATAGCCTACATCTAATTGTTTTAACTCTTCCATTGTATGTTCACGTGTAACACCATTACCGTTTGTTCTACATTCAAGTGTCCAATCATGAAATACAGCAAATTGACCATCTTTTGTAGGGTGTACATCAAATTCAACAATATCTGCGCCTGCTTTAAAAGCAGCTTCTATTGAAGGAATTGTATTTTCTAAGTATGGATGTTCGGGTTCATAAATTCTTTCAGCGGTACAGGTATCATTTTGGATCCCTTCCATATGAAAGGTTTGAGCCATTCCTCTATGTGCTAACAATATAGGCGGATTAATATCTTTTCTTGAAAAGAGTGAACTGTTATTTGCATACATGAAAGCAATCAAAAGAACTAAAAATATAACTATGTTTTTCAGGATTCTCTTAAACTTTTTCATAGACCCTCCTTGTTTGAATCGGACACAAATCGCAGGAATTAGCATTTCTTCGCATTATTATATATAATAAATGTTTATCATATAAATTTACAGCTAATAATTTAAATAACAGGATGCATACGATGAAAGAACAACTTGGTTCGTGTTAGAAAACCTTATTTGAATGGTTTTTCTAAATATTAGGAAGGATGATTAAGCATGTTTACAGAAGTTTTAGTCATCAAAGGCAAAGCATTTAAAGAATGGTATATCAATAGAAAAGATAATCGAAAGATAATGGTAGCTGATGCTGATAGTGAAATCAGCCTAGAAGTGCTTAAAGATACGGAATACTATATTATAGCTCAACAATCAACTACTTCTATAGATTTATATCGGGTACGTTATGCAAATAAAGAAACTAAAATTACGGATTGGTTACGTGAAAATAATCAATTAATCGAATAGGTAAAAATGAAGGATATATTTTACATAAAGGTTTTATTAAACATTTACTACAGTTTGCCGATATTATGAGTGTGAGCAACGCATCCCTAGCAGGGTTGTTCATAATCATGCAATTCCTCTGTATGGGTTCACCCTAGTTGGTGAACTTTTTTTTGTATTTGCAACCATTGTTTTTATAAATAAATAATCAGATAGTTTGACTTGAATAGTTTTACAAGTACTATTAAAGTTAGAAGATAAGTTATAAGAAGATTCGCCATTTAACACATATTGCAAATGACGATGTTTACCTTAAACGGTAGTCTTTAATGAAACTAAATTTTCTTAAAGTATATAAAAGTAGGTGGGAAAGTGGAAGAAAAGTTTTTTACGATTGGCATGGCAGGACATATCGACCATGGCAAAACAACATTAACAAAAGCATTGACGAATGTTGATACAGATCGTTTAAAAGAAGAAAAAGAAAGAAATATATCAATAGAGTTAGGATATGCACCGTTACATATAGATAATGAAATGCAAGTGTCAGTTATAGATGTTCCTGGACACGAACGCTTTATAAGGCAGATGATTGCTGGTGTAGCCGGAATAGATTTAGTTGTTTTAGTAATTGCAGCTGATGAAGGGGTAATGCCGCAAACAAAAGAGCATTTGGAGATACTTTCCTTTTTAGGGATACAAAAAGGTATTGTTGCTGTTAGTAAAATTGATCGTGTTGATGAAGAGTTACTAGAGTTAGTGGAAGAAGACATAAAAGATCAACTAACAGGTACCGTGTTTGAAGATGCCCCGATGATATTTATTGATAGCTTATCAAAAAAGGGATTAGAAGAGCTTAAAACCCAGATAAAAGATGAACTAAATAGTCTACAGTTTAGAGATTCACGCGGTGCGTTTCGTTTACCGATAGACCAAGTTTTTTCGGTTCAAGGGCAAGGTACGGTTGTCCGTGGGACAGTTTATGAAGGATTTGTTCGAAAAGGCAGCCAGCTTACCATCTTACCAGCAGGTATTTCTGTGAAAGTTCGACAGATTCAAGTTCATCACCAAGAAACTGAAGTGGCTAAAGCAGGTCAACGAGCTGCTTTAAATCTCGGTGGTGTTACTAAAAATGAAGTTGTCCGAGGAGATGTCTTGGTATCCTCTGAGCATTTTATAGTGACAGATACAATTGATATTACTGCTCAATTTGTATCGGATTTACAATCTCCTGTTAAACAACGTGCACCAATAAAGCTTCATATTGGCACAACTGAAGTTATGGGGAAAATTGTATTTTTTGACCGAAATGAATTATTTGACGAAGGCGATGAAGTAGTTTGTCAGCTCCGCTTAGACCATCCAATTGTATCTAAACGTGGCGATCGATTCATCTTAAGGCGACCAACACCAGTTGAAACGATTGGGGGCGGTTGGGTGATCGATCCAAAAGGTAGTCGGTATCGTTTTGGGGAAAAAACGATTGAAATGTTACAACAAAAGAAAGAGGGAACACCAGAAGATCGAGTTCTTTCTATTCTAAGAGAGCGAAAATTACTTTCACTCGAGGACTTACAAAAGTACACCTCAATGGATAAGGAAGAATTAACCAAAGCGATGAGTAATGAAGAGGCTGCTATCTATCAAATTAATCAAAATAATTATGCTTTAACTGCAGATCTCGATGATATAAAAAGTGTGATCGAGGCAAAACTGATAACTTTAAAAGAAGAAAATTCTTTGAAAATGGGCTTTAATAAAACAGAGCTAGTACACTTTTTACAAGCTCAATATCCAAAACAGCTAATTGAATTTGTAATAGAAAAGCTAATCTCGGAAGGATTTTTAAGTAAATTTGATCAATATATTCACCTTGGTACTTTTAAACCTCATTATCCGGATAAGTGGAATAAAAGAATGGAAAATGCTGTTCTTCATTTAGAAAATAGTGGTCTTGAAGTTCAACCTTTTGAACAATATCTCAAGGATGCAGGTATTCCGATAGATTTCAAGGATGATTTAAAGCGTTACCTACTCCTAACTAAACATGCGGTTGCTATGGATGACAACCATATCATTACAATGGTTGCCATTGATAAGGCTATCCGATTAATGAAATCAAAAACAGACGAAACATTTGCTATTAAGGATGCTAAGGAAATTCTCGGTGTGTCAAGAAAATATTTAATACCAATACTAGAGATGTTTGATAGTATGAAATTAACCATTAGAATGGACGATAAGCGAAAGTGGGTGAATTAGTCTGTTGTCTACACCACGGATAATGTTGTTTACTCCTTATTTCAGTGGAAACAGGGGGAATTCAACTACTACGAAGAGAATTGTTGATGGTCTTATTCAAAATGGATTAGAAGTTAGTGTTTTTGCCTATGAGGAAGAAATCTGGACAGAGACCATACAGGCGAAAGTAAATAGATGTGATATCATCCATGTGATCCATTTTTATCGATTTTCAAGTTGGCTTCAACGAAATGAAATCAAGTTAACAAAGCCCTATATTTTGACAAGTGGCGGTACAGATGTCAACCATTATATTTTTGAAGAAAAATATAGTGAAGAGATGATTGATGTTTTACAAAATGCTAAGGTTATTACTGTTTTTACAGAGGATGCCAAAAAAAAAATGAACCAAGTCTACGAAGGCATGAACTTATCTATTGAGGTTATCCCACAAAGTATTTGGTTTCCGAAAGACCGGAGCCAAGCAAAGAATGTACAGCTCCCAGAAGGGAATCCTAGAGTTTTATTGCCATCAGGATTAAGAGATGTAAAGGATATTTTTTTTCTAATGGATGAGCTGAAAGGTCTTCAGGAGAAATATCATGATCTACAGTTTCTAATTACAGGTATGGTTCTAGATCAAGAGATTTTGTCAACACTTAAACGATATATGATTGACAATTCATGGATACATTTCATTGAAAATGTACCAATCGAAATGATGCCAACTATTTACACTTGGGCAGATTATGTATTAAATACTTCAATTTCTGAAGGGCAGTCTTCAGCGTTGTTAGAAGCAATGGATATGGGATGCTTAGTGTTTGCACGTAATAATCCAGGAAACGCCAGCATCATAAAAGATGGTGAGAATGGATATCTATTTTCTAGTGGTGATGAGTTTCTAGAAAAATTTGAAAATGTATTACATGATATACAAACAAAAGAAAGAATAAGGACAAACGCGAAACAATATATTCAAGTACAACACGATTTTAACAATGAAATTTTGTCGTATATAAAAGTATATAAAAAATGTTTAGAGCACAGTTAAAAAAGATCCCTCAATAAATAAGAACAATCTTAAATATGAATAGATATGGTGAAAAACATGAATTTAAATCATCTTAAAGCATTTGAGAAAGTTATTCAGGTGAAAAGTTTTCAAGAAGCGGCGAAACTACTTTCAGTATCACAACCAGCAATAACATTGAGAATTCAAGCATTAGAAGAGCATTTCAACACAAAGTTGGTTATGAGAACAACGGATGGGATCCAACTAACACCACAGGGTGAGGTTATTTATGCAAAAGTAACGGAAATCCTTAAGCTCTGGAGTGAACTTGAAACACAAGTTCAAGGTGATGAACCTGTTGGAAGGTTGGTGCTGGGGGCAAGTACTATTCCTTCAGAGTATGTGTTGCCGACAATCATAAAAGAATTTAAAGGCGATTATCCGAAAGTAGATTTTTGTATGAAAATCTCCGGTAGTAAGGATGTCGTATCTTGGTTGAACCATCGATCTGTTGATGTGGCTATTACAGGTGAACCTAGTAAAAATCCATCACTGTATTCCATCCCAATATTGAAGGAACAATTAAGTATTATTGCTCCCATTGGGGTGTTTGATGAGGATGTTTATCATTTTCACGATTTACTTGAAAGTGAGTGGATATTACGGGAAAAAAGTTCTGATACAAGAGCTTCGTTGGAAAAAATGTTTGAAACATTAAACTACAGTTTAGATCAAATAAAGATTGTCGGAGAATTAGGAAGTACAGAAGCGGTTATTGCTGCTGTAGAAGCGGGGTTAGGTGTATCAGTTGTATCATCGTATGCTGCTGAGCGTGCCAGCCATTATGGAAGAGTAAAAATTATTAAATGTATTGATTTTAATATAACAAGAAGCTTTTATTTTTCATGCTTAAATGAAAATAAAACTAATAATTTAATTTCAACTTTTTTAACCTTTATCCAGAGAACATTAAAAAAATAGGGGATGCATTGCATCACCCTATTTTACATAAATTGATTTTTTTGAATCGTTAGCGTTTACTTCACCGATGATTTTTGCGGCGTGGATTCCTTTATTATGTAGTTTCTCCACATAAGTTTTAGCATCCTTACTACTTAGACTAACTAAAAGACCACCTGATGTTATCGCATCACATAAAATATGCTGCATACTTTCGGATATTTCTGATGTGAATTCCACATCATCTTTCAACCATTCATAGTTTGCTTTTGAACCACCCGGAACAATGCCTTTCTCTGCAAGCTCATGTGTACCTTCTAAGATCGGAACTTCAGCATGATTAATCGTAAAACTTACATTACTTCCCTTAGCCATTTCACATGCATGACCTAGCAAACCGAATCCAGTGACATCAGTTACTGCATGGACTTCTAAGCCAGCTAACTCTTCTGCAGCTGTTTTATTAAGGGTAGCCATTGTTTCAATTACACTTTTTTCTTGTTGCTCAGAAACAGCACCACGTTTGATTCCAGTTGTTAATATCCCAACCCCAATAGGTTTAGTTATCACAAGAACATCTCCCGGTTGTGCGCCTACGTTTCGGAAAAACTTTTCCGGATGCACATAGCCGGTAACAGCCATTCCAAATTTAGGTTCTTGGTCGTCGATAGAATGGCCACCAACTAAAATGGCCCCTGATTCTTTAACTTTTTCTGCAGCTCCCTTTAAAATTTCGGCTAGCATATCAGCACCTAGCTTTTTAATCGGAAAGCCAACGATATTTAAGACCGTTTTTGGTTGTCCACCCATTGCATAAACATCACTAAGAGCATTGGCTGCCGCGATTTGCCCAAACATATATGGATCATCAACAATCGGCGTAAAATAATCGACTGTTTGAATCAAAGCTAAATCATCTGAAACTCGGTAAATGCCGGCGTCATCTGAAGTGTCTAAACCAACTAATAGATTTGGGTCATGTTCTCTTTCTGGTAATAATCGCAAAACTTGCGACAATTCGGCTGGGCCGATTTTGCATCCTCAGCCAGCTTTTGTTGACATAGCCGTTAGGCGAATTTTTTCATTACTCATTTTTAACACCTCCTATTAGAGTATAGTATATCATTGTCAGTTTTCCATAATAAAATGACTTTTAAGCAAATGATTTTACGGAAATACTGAAATTATAATAATATTAGTATTAGGAAAATAATTGTTAAATTTAAGGAGGTTGCTTAATAATGAAATTAACTATTGAATTTTGCATGCAGTGAAACTATGCACCAAAGGCTGCGAGTTTCGCAGAAGGATTATTTTCCCACTTTCGTCATAACATCACATCATTAGAGATGATTCCAGCTTCAGGAGGAGTTTTTGAAGTAACCGTTGATGGTGAAAAATTATACTCAAAAGAAGAAACGGGTAAGTTTCCGAATGTAGAAGAATTTATAACTACGTTAGAAAGCTTGAGATAAAAATAAATAAGTTTAAATATTAAGTAAGGATGAAATGGCATTTCATCCTTTTTCTTTTTCCAATAATTAAAGGAATACAAAGCTCATCTTACAATATGGAATTGTAGAAATATAGAAACTAAAGTGTTTATTAGCTATTCAATATCAATGTATGACTGTTTGTTGCCTTTCCCAGTATTTTTTAAAATTTGAATTTCTAGTATTCCATTTTTGTAATGCGCTTTAGTATTTTGAGGTGTCACTTCGAGAGGTAATGGAATAATTCGCTCCAGTTTATTTATACTTCTTTCCTTTTTATAATAATTTTTTTTACTGTCAAAGCTTTCAATCTCACGATGGTCTTCTGCTACAATTCGTAAACCCTCATAAACAGGTTGGATTTTAATTTGTTTTAGTTCAAAGCCAGGTAACTCAGCTTCCACAAGAATTTTGTTTCCCATATCATAGACATCAACTTGAAATGGCTGTTGGAATAATGAAGTAAATGGATCGTCAAAGAATTGGTTCATAAGCTCATGTAGATCCTTTATAGATTGGAGCTGTTGTTTCTTAAAATCGTCCATTTACATCCCTCCTTTTTAGTATTTGTTCCAAAGTGGATAAGTGTCTGAATTTAACCAAAACACCTTAGGTAAATAGTTTCCATAATAAATGTATTCAGGTGTGAAATTTATGTTTAAGGAAAAAGCCCAAAATTTTCAAGGTATAATGAAAAATGATATAATACAGGCAGAATTTAGGAGTGGAGGAAAAGTATGAAACAGTATTTACGATATTTACCCCCTGTACATGAACTTCAAAAAGCAGATTCCTTTCTGTCCTTATTAGAAACATACCGTATTAGTGAGTCAAGATTAACGATGTTAGTTCAGGATACTATTGACCAAATTCGTGATGATATATTATCCAATAAGTGGGAAGGTGCTGTTGAAGGAATAGATAAGGCATATTGGTCGGATTTTATTTTTATGAAGGTTAATCAATCAATAGAGAGACTTTCGCAGCATTATTTAAAGAGAATCATCAATGCGACGGGGACGATTTTACATACAAATTTGGGAAGAGCACGTTTAGGTGACCGAGTGATGGAACATGTTGTTCAAGTTGCTCAGAACTATTCGAACCTAGAATATAAAATCTCGGAGGGGAAACGTGGGTCACGACATGATATCATTGAAGGCTTAATTAAACAAGTAACAGGTGCTGAAGCGGCAATGGTTGTGAACAATAACGCGGCAGCTGTTTACTTAATACTAAGAGCGCTTGCAAAAGACAAAGAGGTTATTGTCTCAAGGGGACAGTTAGTAGAGATAGGTGGCTCATTTAGAGTATCCTCCATTATGGAAGAAAGTGGCGCAAAATTAGTTGAAGTTGGGACGACAAATAAAACACATTTATATGATTATGAGAATGCAGTTTCTGAAGAATCAGCGATGATATTGAAAGTACATACTAGCAATTTTAAAATTGTCGGATTTACAGAGGATGTGCCTAGTCAAGATCTCATACAGTTAAAAAATCGCCATGAACATATTATCTATTATGAAGATCTAGGCAGTGGTGCACTATATGACTTTAAACAGCATGGAATTAGTGAAGAACCAGTAGTGAGTGAAGTTATTAACATGGGAGCAGACCTTGTTTCTTTTAGTGGTGATAAATTATTAGGTGGTCCTCAGGCTGGCATTATTGCCGGTAAGAAGAAATATATAGATAAACTGAAAAAGCATCAGCTTGCCAGGGTGCTACGTGTTGATAAAATGACATTTGCTGCCCTTGAAGCAACACTAAAAGCGTATTTGCTTGGTGAAGAGTCTATAAAGGAAATCCCAACAATTCGTGATATTTTGCAAACACCAGTTGAAATCTATGATCGAGCAGATAAATTTAAAGAACTTTTAATAGAGCGATGTGGCAATCAATTTGATTGCAGTATCGAGCAAGAGCATTCACAAATTGGGGGAGGTACAATGCCTGATGTCCATTTAGTCACGTTTGTAGCAGCTATTTCAAATATGGAATGTAGTTCTGAGCAGCTAGCTACTAAGCTTAGACATCATACACCAAGCATCGTTACCCGCCAAAAAGATGAAAAAGTATTGTTGGATTTTAGAACTATTACGGACGATGAAATTCCGTATATAATTGCTGCATTTTCAGCAATCAGTTAGTTTACATATCGTGTCCTTGATTGTTCTTTTGTCTTGTATGATTGTGATTTTTAACTTTTTTTGATCCGCTTAATGCCTGTGGTTGATTGGTATGTTCTTGTTGGTTTTTTGGTTGATTTGTACGGCCTGAGCCCATGAAAATCCCTCCTTTATTCATAGGTTGGATAGAAGTAAAAGAATTATTCCTAAAATCGTTTCTCTTCACTTGTATCAAACCAAACTTTTTAGTCCATACTATTGCTTAGAGTTTTATAAGCAACATGATTAAGGAGTTGGAATAATGCCATACAGAAAAGATAAACAACAAGCATTTCAAGCTGCACAACAAGGAGTCGACCATGCTGTCGATATTTATAAAGATTTAGTAAAAAATGATCCTGACTATGGTGCACATCTTAAGGATTTAAAAAATGAAGTATACGAGGCCTTCTCACAAATAGACAATGCCTTAGAAGTAGCGTCTGAAACTCAATTAGATCAATTACAAAAGTTTAAAGGTGATTTACAAAATATTGTAAATAATGTCGATTTTGAGGAATAACTGATAAAGCAATGGACCTAATAAAAACGCATTGAATTTCCTATGGAATGAATGCGTTTTTTTGTCATCAATTGTTCTTGATAGATGTTAGATTTTATAAAAAAAAATTTCAAATAAAAGCAAAAATCACAAAAGAGCTTGAAATATTTTCAAGCTCCTTTAATTGTATACATATTTATTAGCGAATTAATGCATACTAAATCAATGTACTATTGATTTTTCTTTCGCTTTTTATTATGTTGTTTTTGCGTTTCAGTTAATGGTTCATTGGATAACTCTTCGTTATAGCCTGCACCAGTACCTTGAGCTTTTGCAGCATTCATGCCAGGAATTATATGATTTGCTCTACGTTTAGGCATAATGTACTTCACCTCCAATCATAGACTGTGCTAATTTTTAGACAAATATGTATGAATATTGCTATAAGCGAAACTTATGTCGATTGATTGGGTTCTTGTTATTTACTTATAATTAGAATTCTATTAAAATGAAAAAGTGCAAACATAGTTGGAGACATGTTAATTCATTTCTATTATGGACGACATGTATAATATTATATGAGGGGGATACATACCTATGGCAAACAATGATGTATTTAACGCACGTAAATCGTTTGAATCAAACGGTAAAACGTACAACTATTTCGACCTAGCTGCCCTTGAAGGTGTTGGTAATATTTCAAAATTACCATACTCCATTAAGGTATTGCTAGAGTCAGTTCTACGTCAAGTAGACGGACGTGTTATTACGAAAGAACATGTAGAAAACTTAGCAAAATGGGGAACGAGCGAGCTTCAAGATATCGATGTTCCATTTAAGCCTTCTCGTGTTATTTTACAAGACTTTACAGGCGTTCCAGCTGTTGTAGACTTAGCTTCTCTAAGAAAAGCAATGGCAGATATGGGTGGAGACGCTGCTAAAATTAATCCTGAAATTCCAGTTGACCTTGTAATTGACCACTCAGTACAAGTAGACAAAGCTGGTACTAGTGATTCATTAGAATTTAACATGGATTTAGAGTTCGAACGTAACCAAGAACGTTACCAGTTCTTAAGCTGGGCTCAAAAAGCATTTGATAACTACCGTGCAGTTCCGCCTGCAACAGGTATCGTTCACCAAGTTAACCTTGAGTACCTTGCAGATGTTGTAATGACTAAAGAAGACAATGGTGATGTTGTTGCATTCCCAGATACTTTAGTAGGTACAGACTCACATACTACGATGATTAACGGTATTGGTGTTCTTGGATGGGGTGTAGGCGGTATTGAAGCAGAAGCAGGAATGCTTGGACAACCTTCATACTTCCCAGTTCCAGAAGTTATCGGTGTTAAATTAACTGGTAAGCTTCCAAGTGGAACAACTGCAACTGATGTTGCATTAAAAGTAACACAAGTATTACGTGAGAAGAAGGTAGTAGGTAAGTTCGTAGAATTCTTCGGACCAGGACTTGCTGAAATGCCTTTAGCAGACCGTGCGACAATCTCAAACATGGCTCCTGAATATGGTGCAACATGTGGTTTCTTCCCAGTTGACGAAGAAGCACTTAACTACTTACGTCTAACTGGCCGTCCAGAAGAACAAATCGCACTTGTTGAAGCATACTGCCGTGCAAATGGTTTATTCTATGTTGCTGGTGAAAGTGTTGATCCTGTATATACAGATACAGTAGAAGTGAATCTTTCTGAAATTGAAGCTAACCTTTCTGGTCCTAAGCGTCCACAAGACTTAATTCCACTTTCAAAGATGCAAGAGTCATTTAAGAAGGCGGTTGTGGCTCCTCAAGGAACACAAGGTCTTGGCTTAACAGAAGCTGAATTTGATAAAGAAGTAACAGTTAAGCTTGCTGATGGCACTGAAACAACTATGAAAACAGGTGCAATCGCAATCGCAGCTATTACAAGCTGTACAAATACATCTAATCCATATGTATTAGTGGCTGCTGGTTTAGTAGCGAAGAAAGCTGTTGAAAAAGGTCTAGAAGTACCTGCATATGTTAAAACTTCATTAGCTCCAGGTTCAAAGGTTGTTACTGGATACCTTCGTGATTCTGGTTTACTACCATACTTAGAGCAACTTGGTTACAACATTGTTGGTTACGGCTGTACAACATGTATCGGTAACTCAGGTCCATTAGCAGATGAAATTGAACAAGCAATTTCTGATAACGACTTAACAGTTACATCAGTACTTTCTGGTAACCGTAACTTTGAAGGTCGTATCCATCTTTTATTTAAAGCTAACTACTTAGCTTCACCGCCATTAGTAGTTGCATATTCATTAGTGGGTAATGTTGATGTTGACCTACAAAAAGATTCATTAGGTAAAGACAAAGATGGCAATGAGGTATTCTTTAGCGACATCTGGCCAACTAAGGAAGAAGTTCAAGCTGTTGTTGAGAAAACAGTTACACCAGAACTATTCCGCAGAGAATATGAAGATGTATTCAAGAGCAATTCTCGCTGGAATCAAATCGAGTCTCCAGATGATGCACTATACAACTGGAACGATGATTCTACTTACATTCAAAATCCTCCATTCTTTGAAGGATTATCAAAAGAGCTTAATGAAATTAAGCCATTAACTGGTATGAGAGTAATCGGTAAGTTCGGTGATACAGTTACAACTGACCATATTTCACCAGCTGGTTCAATTGCAAAAGATTCTCCTGCAGGTAAATACCTACAAGAGAAGGGTGTAAGTCCACGTGACTTCAACTCATACGGTTCTCGTCGCGGTAACGACCGTGTTATGACAAGAGGAACATTTGCTAACATTCGTATCCGCAACCAAATCGCACCAGGTACAGAAGGTGGATGGACTACTTACTGGCCAACAAACGAAGTTACATCAATTTATGATGCAGCAATGAAATATAAGCAAGATGGAACTGGCTTAGTTGTACTTGCAGGTAAAGATTATGGTATGGGTTCATCTCGTGACTGGGCAGCTAAAGGTACAAACCTACTTGGCATTAAGACTGTTATTGCTGAGAGCTATGAGCGTATTCATCGTTCTAACCTTGTGTTAATGGGTGTTCTTCCTCTTCAATTTAAAGAAGGAGACAACGCTGAATCACTCGGTTTAACTGGTAAAGAAACAATTGAGGTTCAAATCGGTGAAGATGTTAAACCTCGTGACTTCTTAAAAGTTACAGCTACTAAAGAAGATGGTTCTAAAGTAGAATTTGAAGTACTTGCTCGTTTCGACTCTGAAGTTGAAATCGACTACTACCGTCATGGCGGTATCCTACAAATGGTACTTCGTGAAAAATTAGCTCAATAAATTAAAAAACAGTAGTGCTATGGCAAACGGGTTTACTTGTGAGGTGCAAAACGGTAAATTGCAGACTGAATCAAATTAGCAAATCACATAAACTTCACAGTAAAAAGGCTTAGGGATGCAATATCTCTAAGCCCTTTTTACTTTTCATTTTTTCCCGAAACCACCCGTAAGTTGTCCAATTTCATTAGATGCCAAAGCGAATTTGATAAATAAGCGGAGAAATTTCGCTTAATTAGGAAATAGCACTGAAAATAGCTTAAATAGACGGAAAGATTCCGCCTATTTACTCGAAAAACGTAAAAATGGGTACCTTTACTTTGCTTAATCGGAAAATCTCCGCTTATATACCCCGAACCAAGCTCTATCCTGCTGTTTAACCGAAAAATCTCCGCTTATTATTAATAACTCTGGTTACTCAATGATAATCTACATACTAAATCTCAAAATCAAGCACCCTCCAATATTTATTTCATACCCTGTGATTTACTATGTGAATTAGGAGACGATTAGTTATTAAAATTCGCCAACATGTTTATAAATCAATAAAAAACGCACTGTGAATTATAAAGTGAATTCAAGTGCGCTTTCCTATGTGTTTTACAATGTTTGCACCTCTGAAGTAAACTTGTTAGTGCTATGGCACTACTGTTCTTTTTTTGGTAAGATTAATACGGTTAGTGGTATTATAGGTGGTGTTTGGTTTGCTGAACGATGGAATGTTAATAGGACCATTTCTAATTAAGTATCAATATCTTTTTGTATTTATTTCTTTTATGATTGCTTATATAATAATAAGGTATCGACTAAGATACAATTCTGCTATTCGAACCAATATCATCAACCACCTTATGAATGCCATCATATTGTGGTTGTTTATATGGAAATTTAGCTATATGATTTTCTTTACTTCTAAAGCAATTTTAAATCCAAGTAGCATAATTTATTATACAGGCGGAACATATGGAGCGACATTTGGAGTATTTGGCGCTATTATATACATATATATGCAGAATAGAAAAGCAATGTTCCCGCTTAAAATTTTGATTGATACGATTTTCATAGGAGTGATTACTTTTTCTATAGTTTATTTACTCCTTTGTATTGTAGTAGACAAAGATGCCCTATCGAATACTTTAATTGTTTTGGTATTGTACAGTGCATATATTTTTTACTCCAAATTTTCACCGCTAATGAAACCATATCAAACTAAACTATATTCTACATCGGAGAGGATGGAATTTGTGAAAAAAGCTCTTGTACTACTTTTATTTGTTGGCCTTATTGGATATACGCTTTATACTACTGTATTTATGGATAAAAATGTAGCAGTTGGTATTGAAAAAGGTAACCTAGCCCCAGATTTCGAACTTCTATTATTAAATGGTGAATCAAAGAAATTATCAGATTTCCAGGGTCAAAAGGTTATGTTAAACTTCTGGGCATCATGGTGTGGACCTTGCCGTGCCGAAATGCCTGAGATGCAGCAATTGCATGAGGAATATAAAGAAAAAGGAATTAGTATTGTTGCAGTTAATGCTTTTCATACTGAAACAAGCACGGCAGCACCAGAGGAGTTTATCAATGAATTAGGATTGTCTTTTCCGGTCTTGGTTGATGAAAAGGGTGAGGTAAGTGAAACCTACCAGGTAATTGCGCTACCAACTACTTACTTTATCGATAGTGAGGGAAAGATTCAAGACAAATTTACGGGTACGTTAAACTATGAACAGATGTTAAACGGTCTTTCAAAACTCGATTAAAAGTAGCTCTACACTCATTGTAGAGCTTTTTTAGTATTAAAAAATATTTAAATGTTCCATGAATGGACATTGTAAATTTTGGCAATAATTGAAATAAGAGTTTTTCGAAAATTTAAAATGGAGTGAAGAGAATGAGAAAATTTAAAGGCAGATCATTTAAGGATTTAGTATCAGAAAACAAGAGGGAATTACTAAATGATCGTGAAGCATTAAATAAAATAGAAGAACGTTTAGAGAAACGTGCCCAAGCAAGATTAATGTAGCAGGAAAAAAGCGATTTGCTTTTTCCTGCTTTTTCTTTTATATAAAAGTCAAATCATGTTGATATTAATAGTGAACGTCCAAAAAATTTTAGGGAGGTTTTAGCTATGACAAATCCGAATCAATATCAACAATTTCAGCCTAATCATATTGGAACACAGCCACGAAAGTATGGAAATAATAAAGGGAAAAAGTATCAAAATCAAACCGGCGAGTCACCACAAGTAATTCAAACTAAAGGTGAATAATTTCAATTCAAAAACACGAATGTAAAGGCTCAACTTTGGAAAAATATCATAGTATGAACTTTTTAAAAAGGAGAGAATTGCGATGAACAAACCAAAACCAGATGATCGTAGTGATAATGTAGAAAAACTTCAAAGTATGGTACAAAATACAATTGAGAACATTGAAGAATCACATGACACAATGCAATTTGCTGATGGAGCTGAACGTCAACGAATTGAAGAAAAAAATAAACGTCGTGAAGAATCCATTCACGCAATGCGTGAAGAAATTAAGGATGAAGCTGCAGCTCGCGAAAATGGTTACAAATAATTATGTGTAGAAAAGGGCAGGAGACAATCCTGTCCTTTTCAATTAAAAATTTAAACCGAATTTTAAATAAGCAACTAAAAGGAAGAATAATTGTTATATGGTAAAATAGATAAAGAACCATTAATGTGAGGAGAATACAAATGTTAATTACAGAAGAAAAAATTGATGTCCGATACGCAGAAACAGATCAAATGGGTGTAGTGTATCATGCTAATTATCTGATTTGGTTTGAAATCGGACGAACTAAACTCATTAAGGAACTAGGATTTAATTATGCTGAAATGGAACAAGATGGTATTGTTTCACCTGTATTAGATGTAAAGGTCTCCTATAAAAAAGCAATGCACTATGGTGAAACAGGAATTGTAAAGACATGGATAGAATCATACGATGGCTTTCGTGTTGTCTATGGGTACGAAGTAATCAATGAAAGTGGGGAGCTGGCAGCAAGCGGGCAAACAGATCATATTTGTGTTAAAAAAGATTCTTTTCGGCCTATTCGAATTTCAAAGCTATATCCAAAATGGCATGATGCGTATGAAAACGCAAAGAAAAAGGGTGAATAAGCGTGGCCTTTGGAATTAAACGACATGAGCTAGAGGAATGGAAAAGTGTTGTGGAAAGTGGTAATATTGCTTTTCTAACTCACTATTGGATTCATCCAAGATTTCCCGATTGTACCACAGTGACAAAAGTAGGTTGCAGTGATTTGAACAAACTTATACACTGGGGGCATCAATATGGATTAAAGCAAGAGTGGATACATAATCGATCAAAATTCCCCCATTTTGATTTAATTGGTATAAAACAAGTAGAAATACTTAAGCAGGAAGGCTTAATAAGTCATATACAAAGATTTAAAATGGACTCGCCAGATAAAATTAATTTTGAGAACTCATAGGTTAATCCTACTTAAATGAGGTTGCCAAGTAAATAAATTTGGTTAGGTCCACAAAAACGAGATTTCATTTCGAAATCTCGTCAAGTTTGTTAGTTATATTGGAATTCTATTTCATCAATAGTATCGTTATAAATTACCGTTAGGTTATGCTTATCAAAATACCATAAGTCCTCTCTTTCAATAAAGAAAGTAATTCCTTCGTTTTTAACCTGGACTTCGGGTTCCTTAGGCATATCCATTGACATTCCTAATGAAAATCCTTTTTGAAGAGGACTAGAACCACCATATCTTGCGAAAAAACGTACATAATCTCCGTTTGCTAGCTCCATTTCCCTTTTGTACCATTCTAATGCAGGTTTAGTGATCATAAGTTGCATATTCCTCATACCCTCCCGAATTGTTGGTGTCATGATATTTATAAGCTTATTATAAATTTTAAAAAGAATGATTCCAATGACAAACTTGTTAACTTTTAATGATAAAACAAAGTTGACAGAAAATCGACACTTACTTGGAATAAATTACTAAAATCTGAAGGCTATAAAAGCTATCTTTATTATTAAATAAACCCGCTTAAAAGCGGGTTCAATTAATATAGGATTAATCGAAAAACTCTTTAAGTTTCTCTTTCTCTGTTGGAGAGGCATGTTCATTATAGTAAGGATTTTCCTCTTTAATGTTTTTGGGATCTAGATTCGTTTTAATAACAAATGTAGGTGCAGAAGTAGAGTCCGCAATAACTCGGTCATTTAATTGATCAAAATCAGGACTATTTCTATTCAAAAGAATCACCTCCCCGTAACTAACAATCACTAATTAGGGTGGTGATTTTCAATTAAATTTATGCTTTATTTATCGTTATCAGTTATCAAACATTCGGGACAGCGGCCATAAATTTCAAACTTATGACTAGTAATTTGGAAGTTTTCCATATCGTTTTCAAGTAAACGCATTGGACAGGCATGGATTTGCTCTGTTTTTCCACAATCCAAGCATATAAAATGGTGGTGATGATGGTTGGCATCACAGGTAAACCTGAAATGTTTTTCACCATTTATATCAGTGGATTCTAATATTTTTAACTTAGAAAATAAGTATAAGTTACGATAAATCGTATCAAAACTAAGACTAGGATAACCATCTTTTAACCGGTCCTGTACATCTTTTGCGGTAAGGTAACCATCATGATTTGAAAACAAGCGTAAAATATCTGCCCGTTTGTCAGTATGCTTGTATCCTTCATCCTTAAGAATATGAAGGGCTTCATCTATATTCATCGAATCTACTCCTTGCAGTTTTTCTTGGTAAGGAACGAGTGATTTTTTTGATTAGTATTGTTGTCATCAATATTAAAATCGAAAAAATAACAATAGTGCCCCCGGGAGCAATATCCAAATAGTAAGCAACAATTAAGCCGCCGACTACAGCTATTTCACCAAAAAGAACAGAATAAAGGATTGTCTGTTTAAAACCTCGTGCGATCCTAATACTAGATGCAACCGGTAAGGTCATCAAAGCTGAAACAAGCAACACACCGACGATTCTCATCGAAGCTGCAATGACTATAGCAACCATTACAATAAACAAAAAGTGAATCCATTTAGCATTTATACCAGATACAACAGCATGTTCTTCATCAAATGATAAAATAAAAAGTTCTTTGAAAAATAAGACGATCATCGAGATAACTACAATTGTTACAATTAAAATGGTCCATAGATCGACTCTGCTCACGGCGGTAACACTACCAAATAAATAAGTGAAAAGGTCTGTATTGAAACCGTCAGCCAAAGATATAAAGACTACGCTTAAACCGACACCGCCTGATAAAATAATCGGTATGGCTAACTCTTGATAATGCTTATAAATTTTACGAAGGTTTTCGATTAGCATGGATCCGCCGACAGAAAATACCATTCCCATATATATAGGATTCAACCCTTGGAAAGCCATAACTTTTTTTTCAAGTAACATGCTTGCGGCTATCCCTGCAAGAGTAATATGGCTTAATGCATCGGCTATTAGAGATAATCTTCTGACTACAATAAATACACCTAACAGAGGCGCTAAAATACCAATCATGATTCCTGTGAAAAAGGCATTTTGTAAAAACTCATATTGGAGTATATTTTCAATCAATGACTTGCACCTCCATGCTGGTGGTTATGCGTTAGTACTTGTAAATCATGACCATAAAAGTCAGATAAATCAGCATGATTGATTGCTTGAAATTCATTTGATTCCCCATGAAAATGAAGGTTTTTATTTAAGCATGCAACATGTGTAGCGTGATGTGTAATTGTGCCGACATCGTGAGTAACCATAATTAATGTTATACCTTTTTCTTTATTCAAATGAGCCAGCATATTATAAAAGCTTTCTACGTTTTTTTGATCTACACCGACAGTGGGTTCATCTAAAATAAGTAATTCGGGTTTACTTACTAATGATCTAGCTATAAAGACACGCTGTTGTTGTCCACCTGAAAGTTCACCAATATTTTGATAGGCGTATTCTTCCATTTCTACCGCCTTAATTGCGTCAAGTGCTAATTGTTTATGGCTGTTATTGATAAATTTAAATAAGCCTACTTTAGAAGTTAGTCCACTTAAGACAACTTCAAGTACTGTTGCAGGAAAACCAGTATTAAAACTATTTGCCTTTTGAGATACAAAACCAATTAGATGGCGCTGTTTAAACTTATGAATGGGAGTACCATACATTAGGATCTCACCCTGTTTTGGCTTTAAAATTCCTAATATCAACTTAATAAGCGTAGATTTTCCAGATCCATTTGGACCAACTAAACCTAAAAATGTTCCTTTTGTTATTTTAAACGATACATGATCTAGTACAAGTTTGTTATCATATGCAAAAGAAACATCTTTAACATTTATGACCTGTTCTTCATTTGATTTTTCCATATTATATCACCGACTATTTTTTAGTTTATTTACTTTTTCAGGTACCGGGTCTATTCCACCTGGATGGAAGGGATGGCATTTTAAGATTCGTATAAGCGTGTAATACCCACCCTTGATAATACCAAACCGTTGAATAGCTTCGAGTCCATAATGTGAGCATGTTGGATAAAAACGACATGTTGGAGGTTTTAAAGGAGAAATAAATTTCTGGTAAAACCTTATGATTGTTAAAAATGGCCAATTCATCGTATATCTACCTTCTTAGAAAAAATTCAGCCTAAATTAAAAGGCAGTTAATGCTTTATTAAACAACGGTTATAATAACCTTAACTATTATCGTAACCATTACGATTTATAATAGAAAAAAAAACGATAAATGTCAATTGTATTCGCTTGTCAATTGAATAAGATAGGTCAGGTTATCGTATATTAACAAAAAAAGCCACAAGGAGATTACACTGATGCATTTGCTTTTGTCTATTATTATGATTGTAATCGTGTGGAAGGCAGGAAACTGGAGGAATTGGCAAAAGTACCATACGGTTATGTTATACTTTGCACTAGGAAATCTTCTCTATAATTTTCTGACAGCGAATCACTTTCTTTGGCGGCTAGATGCGGATTTTATTAGTACTCATACACTAACTGAAATGTTATATACTTTCATTGTTTTTCCTGCAACGGCACTTTTATTTATTGGGAATTATCCAGAAGACAAAGGCATAGGAAGAGTTTTTCTTCATTATGTGTGGTATATAGGATGGTATGCTGGAATTGAGTGGATTTTCGTGAAGACTGGTCATATTGAATATCAATATGGCTGGAGTTATAGCTGGTCAGTCTTTTTTGATTGTTTTATGTTCCCTATGCTACGGTTATTTTATAAGAAACCATTAATAGCCTATATGGTTACATTACTCATAGTAGTCTTTTTTATCTGGTGGTTTGAGATACCTGTACATATTCCGGTAGAGGAGAGGGGAAAATGAGAAAATGCCTGAATTAGTATCTATCCTAATTCAGGCATTTTTTATTATTGCAGTATTTCTAAATCAGGTACCCATTGTTTCATATGTGCTGTAATATCGTCGTATATGCTTGGACTTTTACCAGCATTCTTTAGCGGAATAACTTTGAAATTACTTGAGCCTGTTTTGACAACATAGGTCGGTAAAAATGCTGGATTTTTAATTATAATCGAAGTATGATTACCATTTCTTGTTTTTTCAATTTCCAGCTGGATAATACCACCAATTTCCCGATAGAGTTCTTTTTGGCCTGATAAAAAATTTCCTAAAGAATAGATCACAAAGGCTTTATTACCAGTTTCAGATGTAACCCACTCTGTTGGCTGAAGTACATGTGGGTGATGTCCTAATATAATATTTGCACCAGCATTTACTAGCTCCTTAACAAGTTGTTTTTGTTGTTCGTTTGGTAAACGTATATATTCATTACCAAAATGTAAGCTAACCACGACGACGTCTGATAAAGACTTTGCCCTGTTAATTTCTTCTTTAATTTTTTCTGTATTAATTAGATTTACTAAATACTCTTTGCCTTTTGGCACAGGTATGCCATTTGTCCCATAGGTATAAGCAAGGAATGAAAAAGAAATATCATTCTTTTGGATAACTCTAATGGTCTGTTGATCCTCCTCGGATAGATAAGAACCTACATATGTTATACCTAGTTTATTCCAATAGTTTATAGCGTTGCGAATAGCTTCTTCTCCACGATCTAATGTATGATTGTTGGCCATTGATACAACATCAATGCCGATTTTTTTTAATGCATCACCAACCTCAAATGGACTATTAAATCTTGGGTATGTCGATAGCCCTATTTCTGAGCCGCCAATAACAGTCTCCTGGTTGGCAAATGCAATATCCGCAGATTCAATATATGGTGACACAGATTCTAGCATATGTGTAAAATCATAGCTGCCGTCTTGCAATCTAGCATCCTTGTAGACTGTACCATGTATCAGAATGTCCCCAATCCCAACTAATGTTGCCGTTGATTTGACCGGAACGGTCTTATTAAGAGGTAATGAAGATAAAGGCTTTGGAGTATGTTCAAATGCTACCTTATTAGCCGTTGATTGACCTGAAACTGATTGACTTTGAGTTAAGTACATTTGAATGAGCATGAAACAAGTAAGAAATAATAAAGTCGTTATAATCATTGAAACGTACATTTTTATTTTTAAAGTTTTCATATAAACTCCTAAGATATAATATTTACCTCTACTATAATACAAATAGAAACAAATTTTGATAGATTTAGTGAAAATAAATAAAAAATAGTCATTGTATATTAGAAGTTGAACAGGTAAATTAATCACCAAAAAAAACACATAGCAGAGTATGTGTTTGTAGAGCAGTTCATCTTGATTATCTACTAATGTGACCGCTTGAAAGAGTTGACACAGTTTTTGCTTGATTAAATGCAACACTTTTTTTCAGTCAAGTACTTCCTTTTTTGAGGAAAGAGTGTGTTGATGGTCTTAACGATCATACAATCACTGTTTTTTTTTGAAGTATCAATGCTCAAGAAAAATGTATATATACTAATAATTATGCATATTAACGAAGTTGTGCTTGTTGAACTAACGATGCAGGTTAGTTATAGAAGAATAATTCATCGAATAAATAATGATAATATGGTTGATATTGTTGTTTTTTAAAAACGAGGTGTTCCTCTTGGTGAATCTATTTATAGTGACAGTTATATTAGTTCTTTTAGTTGCCCTCAAAATGCCCAGAAAACGAACTAGGCACGAGTTACTAGCTACAATACAGTTTGCATTGTTAATGAATTTTGTAACTGATTTGTATCTTGATTTAAAGTACAAACTTTACTGGTATTTTGATAAAGAACAAATAGAGTGGAGGTACCTAGCCGTAGCCATTGGTGAGATTGCTGTACTGGTTATTATTTTTAATTATTTTCCCCTGAAATCTAATGTCATTAAGAAATTTATATATATATTGGGATGGACCTGCATTCTTGTATTACTTGAATTGTATGCAGTCTATATTAGAGTTTTACATTATGGTGAATGGAATATAATCTATTCGGCGGTGGTTTACTTTATTTCAATGTACATTCTTTATTTCTTATTAGACTACACGGCGGATAGAAGAGAAGCAAGATGAATTATTCTTAAATAAGGCACCTAATGTTTTTGAAATATATTCAAAAATCCTCGATTTATTAAAAGAAATAGGACCTTTTGAAATTGAGTTAAAAAAGACTTCTATTCATCTTTTGAATAAATCTTCCTTTGGAGGAGTTCATCCAAAAAAGAAATGGTTAAATTTTAATTTAGTATCAAACCATCACATTGAACACGAGAAAATTACTAAAATTGAACAAGTTTCCAAAAACAGATTTCACAATAACTTTAGATTCAATAGTGTGGATGACCTCAATCAAGAGTTTTTAATTCTTTTAAAACAATCATATCAATTGATGGGTTAGTTAGAGAAATCAAATTTATTACCAATAGGAATTAATTCTGGTGTAATATTTGGTTTATTATCTGTACTAACAATACTTCCCGTACTGCTATTATTGGTTCATTTATTAAATGTTTTACGATTGGATTCTTAATATCAGTAACTGTTCTTCCTATGTATGGTTGGACCAAATGGATTTTAATAGGGTTTTTAATTAGCCTTGGTAATATGGCATAGTAAAGTTAAAATTCGAGTATACGAATACGGGAGCGCATTTAAGGCATGGGCATCAATAGGAAAGATATCTGCCTGGAATTGTTACAGGGGAACTCCCGAACAAACTAAAGAAATGGCTGAGTTTAGAATAAAGCATGCATTGGAAGAAGTGAATTTTTTGTAAACTTCAGGATATCTACTCAATCCACCTTGGTGGCTTTTTTTCTTATTGAGCTAACGTAAAAGGAAATTTAATTGTAACTATGTTATGTTGGGGATTAATAATAAAAACTCTAATTGAAAGGAGATAAGATTTTGAATAAGACAAGCAATACTGAGATCATTTTGGAAAGAGTATCTGATGCTTTTTACTCCTTAAATAGGGATTTAAAAATCGAATACATAAATAATGTTACTGAAAGGCTTTTACAAATTAAACGTGAAAATGTCGTTGGACAATATATTTTTGATGCGTTACCACATAAAGATCTACAGAAATTTGTAACCCGATATCAAAGGGCGCTAACAGAACAAGAACCTATAGAATTTGAAGAGTATTTTAACAATAGATGGTATGAGATAAGGGCTTTCCCTTCTGCTGAAGGTTTGTCTGTATTTTTTAGAGATATTACGGAACAAAAGCAAGAGTATGAAAAAATAAATTATCTATCTAATTATGATGTTTTAACAGATATACCCAACCGATATTTTTTTAATAATTACTTAAATGATAAGTTACAATCTCTTGAAGTGTCTATTGCAGTAATATTTATATCTATGAACAAAATAGAAAAAGTAAATGATACATTTGGTCATGAAACAGGTGACCAATTAATAAAACAAACTGCAGAACATCTAAAAAGAATTGTAGGCACATTAGGTTTTATTGCTCGTTATTCTGGAAATGAGTTTCTTGTCGCTTTCGAATACCGGGATGAAAAGGAGATATCTTCTATTATTGATCAAGTCATGGAATCGGTTTCTAGTCCATTTTTTATTAATGGTTTTGAACTAAAAACTTCACTAAGTATTGGCATAAGTCAGGCTCCAAAGGATGGACAAAGCGTAGAATTACTAATGAAACATGCAGCATTCGCAATGAATAGAGCCAAAAAAGCAAGTGGAAGTAACTTCAAGTTTTACTCCTTTAATGAAGGTGAAGGAAGTATTGACCCATTAAAATTGGAAGTTGAGCTTTATAATTCTATAGAACAAGATCAGTTATTCCTCCACTATCAACCGAAAATAAATTTAAATACAGGGAAAATAGTGGGTGTAGAAGCGTTAATTCGTTGGGAACATCCAGAGTGGGGATTGGTTTCACCTGGGACATTTATTCCAATAGCTGAAGAAACAGGTTTAATTATACCTATAGGTGAATGGGCTTTGAATGTTGCTTGTAAACAAAACAAATTATGGCAAGAACAAGGATTTAATACAGTTGTTTCTGTCAATTTGTCAGCGATTCAATTTAATCAACCAAATTTAATTGACACAATCGAAACTGTTCTTCAAAAAACAGGACTTGAACCACATTTTTTAGAAGTTGAAATTACTGAAAATATGACAGCTGATATTGACAGTACAATTTTAATGTTACAGCAACTAAAAAAGATTGGTGTTCTTATAAGTATTGATGATTTTGGAACTGGATTCAGTTCTCTAAGCTATTTAAAATATTTCCCTGTAGACACCTTAAAGATTGACCAATCATTTGTTAGAAAACTTCATAACAATCCAAACGATGAAACAATCGTTAAAACAATCATTACAATGGCTCATAATTTAAATTTGAAAGTAGTTGCAGAAGGAATTGAAACTAAGGAGCAACTTGTTTTTCTGCAGCAACATTTATGCGATGAAGGGCAAGGGTTTTTCTTAAGTAAGCCGGTACTAGCCAATGATTTAGAACAAAAACGTTCTAGTATTGAACAAATTGTTGGAGCCTATGGGATTCCTAGGGATCTAAACGAACAGATGTGGATGAAAGGATTATTGGAAAAAGCTAAAAGAGAGTTACAAGATACGATTCGCTTACAACAAGGGATGATTTTTAAGTATAAAAAAATTAATGATCGATTTATTCATACACTCTGCGATGGGGAATTGCTCTACCGATTTGGAATGATTCCTTCGCAAGTTATTGGTAAAAGTTTAGAGGAATTTCTGCCTCATGAAAATGCTATCGAAAAAACTTCCTTCTACAATAGGTCATGGGAAGGAGAAGAATTTGTAACTTATGAAGACGAGTTAAATGGAATTTGTTATTTAGCCACTTTACGCCCATTAAAAAAGGGAGGAGAAGTAGTTGAAGTTATTGGGTCCTGTATTGATATAACTGTACGAAAAAAAGCAGAGAAAGCTTTAAAAGAGAGTGAGTTTAAATATCGCCTTATTGCTGATAATATGACCGACATAATAATGTTATTGGACATCAAAGGAAAAATAATATATTCATCACCATCCTTAGCAAATATAATCGGTTACCCGTTAAGATCATTTGTAGGTGAAAGTTCATTTGATTTAATACATCCCGAAGACAAACAAAGCGTAATAATGGGGTTTCAACAAGTAATAGACACTATAACACCAGCTAGGATGGAAGCTCATTTTTTGACAGGCAGTGGAAATTCCGTATTATTTGAAGGTGTTGGTACTCCGGTACTTGGGGAAAATGGAGAACTGGAATACTTTATTGTGGTTGGAAGAGATATTACCGAAAAAAGAATAACAGAAGAACAGCTCTCAAAAGCTGAAAAACTATCTATTGTTGGTCAACTTGCAGCAGGAGTAGCTCATGAAGTTAGAAACCCACTAACGTCAATAAAAGGGTTTATCAAGCTTCTTGAGCAAGGAAGCAACAACAAAGAATATTTTGAAATCATTTTTAAAGAATTTGATCAAATTGAGGAAATTCTAAAAGAATTTTTAACTCTTGCAAAACCACAGGAGATTCAGTTGAAAAAGGTTAATATTCAAACTATTTTTAATGATGTTACAATATTACTTAAATCCGAAGCAAATTTGAGAAACGTAGAGATTTCTCAAGAATTTCAACCAAATCTTCCACAAGTTTTGTGCGATGTGAACCAAATTAAACAAGTTTTCATTAATATTATAAAAAATAGCATTGAAGCAATTCCTAATGGAGGATTTGTGAAAATTGAGGGGTATGTAGAAGATGGAAATCTCCTAATGAAAATTATTGATAATGGAATTGGTATAAATAAAGATCGTATTAAACGATTAGGTGAACCGTACTACAGCAATAAAGAAAAAGGTACTGGTCTGGGTTTAATGTTATGTTATAAAGTTGTTCGGCAGCATAATGGGAGCATAATAGTAAAAAGTAAAGAAAACCATGGCACTACCGTGGAAGTTAGGTTACCGATAAAATCATCACAATAGAAAGGTGCCTAATCGAATTAATAATATCCTGCAATTTCGGAGTTGGGATAGTCAAAATAAAAATGCATAAGGAGTGTAGGTAAAAGCCTATTACAAACAAATCAATTGGAGGGTAAAGTATCGTAGTATAACTAAAGCAGAAAGCAGAAAACTCCAGATACCTTCCTTTGTAAAGAGGAATAGCTTTTATTATCTTTACCTAGAATTGAATAAATAGAGAAGAGAATTAAGGAATTAGAGCAATGTAAGTAATCAGCTCTCGGATTATGATAATAAATCTGCCAATGCTTTGATCCAGGGAGGATTTAGGTACTTTTTATTGAATTTGATTTTCAACAAATGAGGCAGGCTTAATAAATAAGGAGCTGAACATTAGACATATACTGAGCACTAGAAAATAAAAAGCCGAGAGATATAATACCCCGACCGATATCATTATACAATCGAAGTTTTGAAAATACTTTTTCTTGTGTGAATGTTTTCACTTAAATGTAGTGTAGTGCTTTGACGAATAAAAAGTATTTATAAAGATGAAAAATCACCTAAAATTTAATAATTAATAGGTGATTTTTGCTCATTTAAAGCACTTAGGGTTTTGTGTATTTAACTCTATTTTTCAATTTGTAGCTTAGTTTTTCCCTCGTTATTTTTGATATAAAGATTGTTAAACTCTACTCCACAAGCTTTAGCGTGAGTGATTGGATCATATTTTACTTTGTTTTTTAAGACAGTGTAGATAAGTGCTGCAATTTTACCGGATAAATGTCCAATTGCCTTTTTCTTATTCATTCCTTCGTTTACCTTGCGGTCATAGTAGGCTTTGAAGACGGTAGGTTGTTTTTGCCCGTTTGCCAATATGATTAAAGCGATTTGATAAAGGACTCTCCTGGCATCTCTAACACCACTGTATGTCTGTCTTGTACCAGTCACTGATGTTCCTGATTGTTTATTTTCTGCGGATACACCGAGGTATTTTTTGAACTCTTTATATGTACTAAATCGTTCAATATCTCCTACAACTCCAATCAGTGTACATGCAATATTTTCGCTCACAAAAGGAAGGGACATTAAGATTTCTGTATATGGGTGTGGGTCTAACCCTTTGTCAGGATCTCCCCACAAAAGTTTATGTATCTCTTGGTCAATAAGCTTGAGACTTTCTTCTAGACGTAGGGCTTCTTCTATAATCCAATTTTGTCTCTCTACAAGATGTTCAGCTGGAACTGCGATAGTATTAGGCATCACTTTAGCTAATATATTAGCTGCTCGTTTAGCTACACTTTTTGCACCAGCTTTTAATAAAAAATTATATATTTCTTCTGCTGTGGCTTCTTTCATATGAAGTCCCGTAGGGTACTCTAAGACTAACTTAAGAACAGATGTGCTAGATAGGCTCTTAAAAGCTTTATTTAAATCAGGATGGGTGACTTTTAAAAGCTGTTGAACCTGGTTCTTTCGCCGTGTTAGTTGTACGTTTAAATACCATCTGTCCCTCATTACTGTTCTAAACAAGGATTGAAGGACTGATTGAGGTCTAATAAGTGTTACACCTTGCATATGTGGATGTAGTTGCTTATGCCACCCCATATATGCCATTACTTTGGCATCCATTGAATCAGTCTTTTCAGTGATTCCTAAGTTTTTCTTTCGAAATTCCCCAACAGCACTGTTCTCAACTTGAAATAAATCATAGCCCTCGTTTAATAGGACTTGTTGTACTAGGTAAGAATAATGTCCGCCTGTGGGTTCTAATAGAATTAAAAATTCTCTTTTGGTAAGTGAAAATTGATTTTCGATTTTCTTAAGAGCTGCTAAAAACTCAGCGATTCCAGAACTAACAGCGTTGAATTTCATTGTCTTCGTCCGTTTCCAAGCATTACCTTTAGGATCTAAGAATGCATCAAACGGTATGCAGGATGCAACGTGAAAGCTCGCCCCAATATCAATACCGACATAAAACTGATAAAAATTACGCTGTCCTTTATGGCTGTTATGCGTGTCATTTCCATAACTAAATGGAGTAATGGTAGTGTTCATCATTTCTCCTCCCAGTCGCAGTATGACATATCTGACTATCCAAGTTTCCGTGAGAGCTTTGTGCCCAATGTAGTATGTCAGGATTATATCGCCAGATATTAAATCTCATATTTAACACAAGAGTCTAGTTTCCTAGCTCCAACCAACGGTAGAGTTTCTACTGCTTAATATTATATTGTTTTTGGATTTCTTCAATATAGTCTCTTAAACAAAATAAAAATTACGACATAAAACCTCAAAATTCCTCCTAAAAAATAAAAAAATCCTGTAAAAAATACAGGAATGGAGCTTAATTATTAAACTTGGGTGCAGTGCCTTTTAATTGTATAAGTGGAGTGCCTCACTTCAATATTAGAGGTCTAATTATAGCCACATCCCAGTAAGTCGGAATCACTTTAAGGGTCACTGCACAACACAATTTTACATTACTTTTAACCATAAAAAAACCCAATGTCCTCAAACTAACGGTAGGGTTCCACTAAATTAGTGATCCCACGTTTAAGTCAAAGGTACATCGGTATTTTCATTATACAATTAATTAAAAGAATATTGAATATATGATCTGTTACAATGAAATTAATATACTTGGCATACAGTAGTATGTAGTGCTTCAAATCATATTTAAATTGGTGTAAAGCATTACGGAAACTAACGGGTACTTTACTTAAACAAAGAAACAGCTTAAAGAGCCTAAATTATGCAAGTTTTTATACATTACTTGTTATATTGGCTCTTTTTTATTTTATTAAAATACTGCTTGAATAATTTTTTAAATCATATGGATCACATAAGGTTTTTAATCAAATTTCCAATTAAATGTGTCATATAATTGAGCAATTACTGTGTCATTTTACTTGACGGTCACAAGTTCTATGAAACTTTCAACACAATTTCGGCCGTGGTTTTTAGCCTTATAAAGAGCAGTATCGGCTTGTTTTATTAGCGTTTCTGGATTAGAATAACCTACCCAGGTAGATGCGACCCCAACACTAACCGTTACATAATCAGAAATTCTTGATGTGACATGGGGGATGTGAAGGTTTTCAATTCCTGCTCTTATACGCTCAGCTACAGTTACAGCGCCATTCATGTCTGTACCAGGTAGAATAATCGCAAATTCCTCCCCACCATATCTCGCGAAAATATCATTAGAGCGCATTAGAATATCTTTTACACTTGCAGCAATCAACCTTAAGCACTCATCCCCTTTTAAGTGACCATATGTATCGTTATATGGTTTAAAGTAGTCAATATCAAACATAATGAGTGAAAGTGGCAGACTATATTTTGGCCCATATGTGCATTCATCAGTCAAATATTTATCAAAATAACGGCGATTATAAATACCTGTTAAGCCATCTATAGTTGATAATTGTTTTAAAATTTGATTTACCTTTGTTAATTGTTCTTCTGCCAGTTTCCTTTCAGTTATATCTCTTGAAACCATAATAAAACCTTCAAGATTATTATCAGTATTTTTGATAGCTTTTATAGAGGTTTCCATAAAAATGAATGTGCCTTCTAGTTTTTTTACTTGAAAAGTAATAGTAACTACTTCATTGTGATTGCTTTTCTTTAAATCAATTATTTGATTTTTTACATTTGATAAATCGTTTGGATGTATTAAAGCCGTAACTGAAGTTCCTAGAAGCTCGTCATGTTCATATCCTAATATATCATTTACAATGGGGCTTATATAATTAATAGTACCATTGGTATCAATTCTAGTAATAATGTCAGTTGAGTTTTCAGTAATAAATCGATAACGTTTTTCTCTCTCTACTAATTTCATTTCCATTTGTTTTTGTTCAGTGACATCTTTTGCGATGGCAATGATTCCAGTCACTTGGCCTTCAACGATAATGGGTACGGCCAATAAGCTGATATCAAGAAGGCCCCCGTTTTTATGTATGAATCTGATGTCAAAGCGTTCGGCTACTCCTTCTAAAACTTTACTAAAAAAATAGTAAGCAATTTCCTGATCATTTTTCTCGATGAAACTGTGAATGGGTTTATTAATTAGCTCTATGGGTCTGTAGCCTGTTATGATCTCAGTTGCACTATTAAATTGCTGTAATATTGCATTTCTATTGAGTACAAAACAACAGTCAGGATTATTATCAAACAGTGACCGGTACCTTTGTTCACTTTCTTCTAATTTCATATTCAGGTTTACTAATTCCTTTTCAAACATAACTTGGGTTGTAATATCATTAACGATTGAAAAGAGCAGCCTTTTTCCTCTTGAATGGATAACAGAAGAAAAGACCTGAACTTCTCGGATATCACCATTTGCTAATTTATGTCTAAAGAAAAATTCATTTTGCCTTCTATTTTCGGCATTAGCCATTTTATATTGAATCTCTTCAGCGGATAGAATGTTGATATCGCTTATGGTCATATTTTTAAGCTGTTGTACTGAGTATCCATAAAATCTAGCTGCAGCAAGATTGGCATCAATAATTTTTCCATTTATTTCAGGATTAATTAATAATAAGATAGCGCTATTCTTATTAAAAATATCTGTCCATAAGTCGTTTTGGTATTTTAAGTCATCGTTTAGTTGTTTTGCCTCGGTTATATTAAATAAGACTGCAAGTCCTACATATTCCCCTTTGTATAAGATTGTTGTATTAACAACATGGACCCAAATGACATCATTTTTCTTTGTTGTTAGTCTTAGTTCATATTGTTTATTTGAAAAATTATTTTGCAATCTACACTTAATGGCGTGCTTTATTTCTTCATGGGCAGTTTCCTCAAATAAGTCCCACACTTTCTTTATTTGTAAATCATTAATTTTGAACCCAGTAAGTTCTATAAAAGCATCGTTTGCTTTAATAATAGTTTCTTTATAAATAAACATTGGAACAGGGGAGGATTCAAATAATTTAGGTTCCATTTTTTTCCCTCCAAAGCATCAATAGATTACGTTGTATAGTTTAATTATAACGGGCAGGGAAATGAATTGTAGGGGACTTTGTTAAAATTTTAGAACATTTATAAAATTCTCAGGGCACAATATGAAATAATTCAATTGGTTGATTATAGTTATTTAGACTCGCGTCTTAAATACTTCGAAATATCACAATCTAACAATTTATCGTAAATAATTGTTAAGGAATAAACTTAAGCTATTCATTTATATAATTCCGATTTAATTTATTAACGAATGTTTAAATAAGTAACTAGACAAACATACTATTAAGGAATTAAAAATATTTTGTGTCTTGTTAAATATTATTAATTTAAAGGAATTATGTAGAAAAAGTAGAATATTAAACATAATGAAAAATTGCACTAACAATACATAGGAGAGATAACATTATGACCAATACAAAGTTTGATTTACAAACTAATTTCTTAAATGAAATTATGGAGAGTGGAAAGGTTGTTACCATATTTACTACAAATGGCGTACCATTAAAGTGTAAAATACTAGGTCATGACAATTTTACAATATTAGTTGATTCAAAAGGACAACAACAAATGCTTGGCAAAGGGGCTATAAGTACAATAGTCAAGTAAATATAGAGTATAAATATTAGATGTGAATTGTACAATTGGCAAATAAGAATAAACTGCACGAAACCGTTAAAAACGTAAATTGTCAGGAGAGACATATTACGTTTTTTTTGTTAGGCAAGGTATGTATAATGATGTTTATAAAATAAAAAATTGTTGTTACAACCTTTTGGTTGTAACATTTTTTGTTTAATAACGACTTATATAATAAGAATTGAGATTAAGTTTTGATTCAATAATTAGCAGTATTGTCGAGGTGGTATTATGGTAGCCATATTTTTAGCGATGATTGTGCTAACAATATTTATACTATTGCTAGCATTAGCTGGAAAGCGTGTTGTAAACACTGAAAGAGAGGAACGAGACGAGATGATTAAATTAGTTTATCATTATGCTGTTGCCTTTATTACATTAATTATGGTTATTGGGGGTGGTGTCTTCGCTTTTATGTCTGTCGCCGATTATGTTGCACCCAATGCTTACATTGAGACGTTTGAAGAATATAAAGATATGAGAGTAAATCAACCAAAATACGAATATGATACAAAACAGAAGGTAGAAATTACTGAAGAAGAGCTGCGAAAACAATACGATGCAATGGTCCATCAACGGATTGAAAATAGTAAGCAGCGTGCCAAAAATGGTTTAATTAAGAGTTTAGGTTGGATTATAATTCCACTACCAGTCTATATTTTCTTTCAACGTCGAATTAATCGAGAAAAAAAGGTGAAATAATCATATCTATTGAAAAGGTAAGAAGGCTATCCCTATGTAGGATAGCCTTCTTAAATTCAGAATTCAGATTATTAACGTTTCGTCTCAGGAAATTAAATCCATCCAAATATCTTTCCGGCAATAATATAAATCATTTCACGAGTCAATGGTTTAGCAGGATCCCATTTCTTTAACTCTTCTAAGTAACTGTTATCGAAATCTTTATAAGGTAAGCCTTCAATAATTTTTACGGTTTCATCTACAGTTAAATCTACGGTTTCCTTTTCCACAAAATACTCACTTAAGTACTGAGCATTTTCAGCATATTTTGGATTTTTCATCTGCAATACACGGTACGGATATAATAATAAATTTGATAATGATTTATTACTTGCAACCTTTTCTATAGATATGTCATTCGTATAGCCACCAAATACAGCACGGTGATTTAATAATTCTCTAATAGCCGGGTAATACCATTTATCCTCATAAGGATATGGAACGTCAAACTCAGCTACCTCTAGCCCCTGTTGCTCCATTAAAGCTTGTAATTCAGCTATCGCTCCTTTATCTTGAGCCAACTGATGAAAATCTATGTTTTTTGTGATTGAAAAAGCACTAGCAACACCTGCGGCATCACCGGTTGCCATACCGGTTGGGACAATTCGGACACTTCCTTGAGCTAGAGAAGAATATCCACCGGATCGCCCGACTACTAAAAGGTTTTTAATGTTTTGTGGAACAAGACTTCTGAACGGTATACCGTACTGGGTTGGATTAACAACTACAGCACCTGGATCATCTACAGAGGTTGCTTGGATATCAGATGGGTATCCGCCATAAGCAATTGTATCCCAATGATATTTATTTTCCCATAAATCACTTACAGGTAATTGGTAAAGTGAATAAATATGTCTTGTTTCACGTACATATAAATCTTCGGGGTACGAGGCGATTTTTGCATTTTCAAATCCAGGGAAATTCTCTTTCAACCAAGCTAATATATGCTTAGTTTCTTCCTTGCCTCGTTCAATGCCTTCTTGTCTCGATTGTGGGTCTAACGCATCTACACCAAAAATTTGTAAAGCATTAATATAATAACCTTCATCATTGCGGATTAAATTAAAGCCTCGCAATCTCATATTCGGATCTTTTGGTTTATAAGTTTCACGTATACCTACAAATCCCCATGCCGCTTCATTTGTTACCTCTGCAGTCCCGAAGGTTTCTTCTTTGGCAACTTGTTTAATTTTACTCCAATCAACATCACTAAAGTGAATCATTAAAGTGACAGCCATTAATCTTCCAGCTTGTCCCACGTCCTCAGCACCTATGAAATATGGCACACCGCTTTGAACAGCTAGATCAGCATCCTGTGTGGCATCAATATATTTTTTTGCAACCACAGTATATTGCTTATTTTCTTTAGTTAGTTTTAATGAGGAAATCTCATGGGAACCATCCTTAACTACTGAAGAAACAGATGTATTTAATAATAGTGAAAGATTGTCCTGTCTATATACAAGGTTTAAAAAAGCATTATTAGCTTTTTCTATTTCAAACGATTGACCATTACCAACGAGATCATGCCATTCTTCAAATGTTCCACTGCTTAAGATCACATTATTAATACCGTGTGGAAAGTCAAGAACATTCATTTTACCGTATGTAAATAATCCACCAAGACCGTCCCTAGCAGAAACCAGTAGTGTATGTGCTCCTGTTTTAGCGGCAGATAATGCAGCTGCTACAGCTTCGGGATCGTCACCGATAACAATAACATCAAATGATTGAATGTCATTTTCGTTTTCAAAAAAGGAAGGATCAATTTTATCTTTCGCAGCAACATCTGGATTTTTATAATATTCCATTCCTTTCATCAGCGCATAACCAATACCAATCAGGAAAATTAAAATACCGACACTAATAATAAGCTTTTTCATAAATGTACCTCATTTTTATAAAATTTCGCATTCATACTATCAAATGATAACATTAATTAAATATTGATGAAAGAATCTTATCAAAATGAGATTTAAAACAATAGGTTTGTCCGAAAACTACATAAAAGGACGCTAATTTTTATTTGCAACTTATTTGTAATTTTTAAGATGTAACTTAAACACATTTAACATTTCTTTGGACTCATCTAGGCGATAGATTCTTGCTGGATTTTTATTTGTGTCCCAGTCAGTTCCACTCCACCAAATTGCTACCTTTATTTCAGGGAATTTATGAATATTTGCAAACATATTTTGAATCCACTGTATTTTGTCACCGCCATATGAGCTAGAACCAAATTCCGTGATCATTAATGGCTTTTCAGATAGCTGAGTATACTCTTTATATAATGGTTTATAAAGTTCATAAAAATTGTTCCATGTCTCACCTTTATAGTACGTTCCGGTATTATATGCAGTCAAACCGACGATATCAACATATTGATCACCTGGATAATACATAAGAGAATGGTTCCATGCAAAACCTGGTTTTGATTCATGGTTTGGATTCCAAACCCATAAAACATTATTTACGCCGTTTTGATCAAATATTTTATAGAAATGCTTCCATACTTCCTTGTATATTTCTGTATCTTTTGAATGGTGATAACTAGAATAAGCACACCAATCTCCATTCATTTCATTATTTAATCGAAAAAGGATTGGGTGGCCGAATTTTTTAATATCTCTTGCGTATTGCGTAAGCTCCTTATCGAATTGACCGTCTAAGATTTTATAAAGAACGCCTTCATTATCTTGCTTATAAAAATATGTTTGCAATGTAAGCTCTACAATTTTGTTTTCTTTAAAGGCTTTGTTCATTTGCTCTTTAGGAAACACGAATTCATCTAAACTTTGATAGCGAATAATAAAGTGAAATGGAAAGGAAAGCTCTTTTTCGATTTTTTGTAACGGCTTTAAATTATCAGGGGCAGAAGGTTCAAAGATTCCCCAAGTTAGTGGACTGGACCTTGAAAAATATTCTTCATAATAGCTGCAGTTTCTTGATTGAATTTTTTATCAACTTTTTTTATATAACTAGTAGGGGCGGTTGTAATCTCATTTGGTTTAGTAATTTTGAAACTATTTATTATTTTTATGTCATTTACAATTGGCTTTGATGATTTTATAAGAATGGTAAAAACTTCATGTTTGTTTTTGACAATTTCGGCAGAAACATAATAATTTTTATCATTGTTTACATTTTTTAACTTTTTTCGATGCCATTTGAGTACATGTACTTTTTTACCTGAAATCAATTCATTATTTTTATATGTCATGGTATGATCTTGGTGGTTTTTAATAAATTGATTGCTATAGTTTATATACTTGTTAGCATCATGTACTGTATTATAAAAATTATCATAATAAATTTCGATATGTGTATCCTTGTCATACAGAAGTGATCGTATTGCTTTTAGGCTTTCATCAACACTCATATGTTCCGGATAAGATAATTCATATCCATTATTCGAATTATAGTAGGTTTTGTAAGAAGAAGTATTTTGTCCATTAACATGTGATTGAAATTGAAAGAATCCTAATATATAAAATACAATAGCAAATATCCTAGAATTACAAATGTTCATAACCTCTCCTTAATATTTTTTTGATTCTTAATTGGTTGAGAATACTTCATACGAAAATTATATTTATTGTGCCCGCACAAATAATTAAAATACCAAATTCAGTAAATTGCTGCTTGGGGGATATCACAAAAAAGGACGAAACGTAATGTTTCGCCCTTCCATATACCTTTTTGTTAATATTAATAGATATTAATTACACTTGGCTGAATATCTGTTTCGGATTCAGTATGAATAGTAATAATTCTAGACTTTGAATCCCAATTCACTTTAGCACCTAATGACTCACTAACAAATCTTAAAGGTACGAGAGTTCGTCCATCAATTATTTTAGCTGGAACATCAATTTTAAGTTGTTGCCCATTTATTATAGGTTGATTTGAGCCGATGACTAATGTTATTGATGTGCCATCTTTTGTAGCATACACGGTTTGCGTTTGACTATCATAAGACACAGCTGCACCTAGTGACTCGAAAATCTTTCGTAACGGGACAAGTGTTCTGCTATCCTCTATCCGAGGGTCAACATCAAATGCTAATTCACTGCCATTCGAAAAAACTATGATTTTATCGGATGCTAAGGCATGGGTTGTTACTAGAGAGCCGACTAAGATAAACGCAAGGACAGTAAACATATACTTGTGAATTAGATTCATATAATTTCTTCCTTTCTAATAGATGATGAATAAAACTATCATATTAGCATTAAGTATGAAGTGATTCTTCAATGGATTATGCAAATTATGTATGCTAAATCTAATAGATATGTATAGTATAACATTTTTCTCTTGAAATGAAATTGATAGGTTAATAGAAGAATAAGGAAATGAGGGTGAATCATTATTTCTATAGTTTAGCTAGCATTAGGACAGGCTTTTATGAAGGGGGAAGTGCCGAATCATTTCTTCAACCAAATGGTGTTTTATAGTAAAGCACGTTCATCACAAATATTTATAAGTGCACACTAAAAAATCTCGCGATATGGTATTATATGCAATACAATAAACGGAAATATGATTTAACAGATACCACGAAACTAAAAGGAGTATCTATATGGTAGCGTATGAGGAAGTACTAATAAATTTACAAGAAAATTATAAAGTTAATGACATTAATCTAGGAAGTAGTGAGGTAATCTTTATTCTAGAATCTCCACATGTTCAGGAATTAAAACATGGTGTTCCAGTTGCAGGGCCCTCAGGATTAACAATGTCCAAATGTATTTTTGGAACTCAGGCAACCAAACCTCTAGGATTGCAGTTAAAAGGGTTAAAGGAAAAGAATGATGTTCAAGAAATTCTTTGCAAAATAGGGTTAATGAACGTTTGTCAAATACCTATGCAGCGTAGTGCATATTCGCAGGTAGTATGTGAGGAACACCAGAGTTTCTTTGACTATATGGAAAAAATACGTATTTCAAACGAGAGAATGTATTATAAAGATCAAAACTTAAATGAATTACAAAAGTTACTTGTAGAACAATTTGCGAGAAGGCTCACTGAACTGTCTGGACCAAATCTGACTTTAATACCTTGCGGTCGTTTCGCTCAGAAATTTTTAAAATTAGTAATGGAATTAGACTTGGATACAAACTGGACAGTGATCGAAGGTGTTCCCCACCCATCATATAATAGTTGGGCAAGGCAACAATATCTGCCTGTTATAAATTGTATTAAAGACAGTTTAAATTGTTAATTGTTATTCAATCTTTTGTTGACCGGTTTTGTTCTTCGCGAATTTGGAACCATCGATCATGTGCCATTTCTACAAACTTTTTTTCTTTGGTTTGATTTTTTAAGGAAATCACTTTAGAGAAATATACAATAGCCTTGTTAGGATTATCTAATTTGCGGTAAAGCTCTCCCATTAAATAAAGCAGTCGAATCGTGGACAGTTTGGAATTCTTGAGGTCACCTTCATAATAGCTTTTTTCAAATGCTTCGACAGCATGGCGGAGAAATCTTTTTTCTTGGTCTAAGTTTTGCTCTATTCGGTAAATCCATGATAATCTTAAGAGGATCCCTGCCATCGCAAGTGGCTTTTCATTTTTTAAAGAGCCCGATAGAATAGCTAGTTTATAAGAATCTATGGCTGTTTTATTAGAACGCACGTCACCATAATGGCTTTGACCCCTCCATCGACGTGTAATATTATCAAATAACTTTTCTTTCACGCCCGGAAGAAAGTACGTACTTGCTTCATCGGAAAAAGCATAACCACAGGATGGACATACATTAATATAATATAGTAAAGGATTGGCATCTTCTTGGAGATAATCAGTAAAAAAATCAGTATCCAATTCGCCTGCTCGTTTGAATTTTGAACGAACCTTTTTTGTTTTAAATGTAAACTCACATAATAAACATTTTATTGAACGATCATAAAGTGGATTTTCCGAATCTGGAGTATCAGTCATAAAATCACCTTTGTAAATTAGTATATTCTTAGTATACTTTTCTACTGTGTAAATAGTACTAAAAATGTTTTCAATCATAAAACTTAGCTTAAAATGAAAACGACGCACGAGAAATGTGCGTCGTTTTGTTTTGAAACATTTTAAAAACTTTATATTACATCCATTTTATTTTGGGTTCTGTTTTGTTAAGAATTCGTTTTATATTGGCACGGTGGCGGTAGATAACGAAAAGCGCAAGAATAGACATAACGATAATTAACAAAATATCGCCAATAACTACACAATATATGACACCCAGTACCCCTGCTACCATAGAGGAAAGCGAAACATATTTTGAAAGATATAAGGTAATAAAGAATGCTACTAGTAATAATAAGAATAATGACGGGCTATAAAATAAAAAAACACCTGCCGATGTTGCAACAGCTTTCCCACCTTTAAATTTTGCAAATATTGGATATGTATGACCGACTACAGCCGCTATACCAACTATTAACGGATGAAAATCAACTTCAAAAAGAATAGGTAAGCTTGCCGCTAAAGTACCCTTGAGAATATCGGCAATTGTAACAATTAAACCTGCTTTAATTCCCAATACACGAAAAGTGTTCGTTCCACCTAAATTTCCACTTCCATGTTCACGAATATCGATGTTGTAACCGATTTTTCCTACGATGAGTGCAAAAGGAATTGAACCTAATAAATAAGATAATATTAAAATGAAAAAAACTGTCATGATCGAACTCCTTCTTTTAAACTTATTTTATTTTAGCATGAGTTTTATTAAAAGGCATTAAGTATCGTGTTTTTATTATCTGTAATAAATCGAGATAAATAAAATTATTACGACAGTTTTTAATATGCGTATTTAATTTCTTCTTTAGTATCCATTTTTGCCAATGTTTTCTCTTACTCAATTAATCTATGAAAAAGGTTTTCTTTTTACTGTTAATTTCGTAGGATGATAGGGGGAGGAGAAAAAATGTCGAATATTGTAACTCAGCAAAAGCGTCTGTTTAAAAGAAAGACACCGATTGTAATTGGCATGTTGCTTTCCATAATGGTTGTAGTTATAAGTGCCACCCTGTTATTTTTGTATTTGCAAAGTAATAAGAAAGCAACTTTTTTTGATATTAAAAACCCGATCATTTTTCAAGGTTCAATATATAAGGAAGAGGCTGTTATAAAGAATGACACAGTTTATTTACCATTGACGTTTATTAAAGAAAATATGGATGACAGTCTTATATTTGATGAACAATCATCTTCTGTGATAATAACGACAGAAAACAAAGTCATTCAGCTGCCAAACGAGCAGTTGCAGTATACTGTAAATGATATGCCACCGATGAAACTTCAGATGCCTGCTTTAGTAACTGTAGATGGTAGCATGTACCTTGAATTTGGACCATTGACTTCCATTTATCCTTTTAAGGTTCAATATTTGGAAGAAACCGGAGCGATAAAGATTGTAAAGCATGGAGATATTGTTTTGCCGGCTATTGTAAAAGAGGAGTATAAAAATAATGATAAAGATCTTCGCATTCGTGTAACGCCAAACCGTTATGCTGCTTATGTAGATGAGTTAATTGCGGGAGAACAAATTGAGGTTGAAAATGACGTCCAAAATTATTATTTCATTCGAAAAGAAAATGGAATAGCTGGTTATGTATCAAAAGAAGTGGTAGAGCTCCAGGACCCTAAAATGATAACTATTAAAAGTGCAACAATATCAGAACCCGAAGTCCAAACTCCTCCGTTAAATTGGCCAATTAACCTAACTTGGGAAGCTGTTTATTCAGAAAATCCAGACCCTACAAAAATTCCCGTTATGCCAGGACTAAATGTGATATCACCTACTTGGTTTTCTATAAAAAATGCAGAAGGTGATATTAGCAATCTTGCGTCACTCAATTATGTTGAATGGGCAAAAAGCAAAGGATACCACGTATGGGCTGTATTTTCAAATGATTTTGATCCAGTAAAAACACATGAAACTTTAAAGGATTTTCAAACACGTAAAAAAATGATACGACAGTTGCTGCAATATTCAGCAATGTATAAACTTGATGGAATAAATATTGATTTTGAAAATGTGAATGTTGAAGATCGTGATTTACTTACACAATTTGTTGAAGAATTAACAGCCTATCTTCATCAAGCAGGTTTAACTGTATCAATGGATATTACCTTTATATCTAACAGTGAAAATTGGTCGATGTTTTATGATCGTGAAAAGCTGGGTAAGATCGTCGATTATTTAATGGTAATGGCCTATGACGAGCATTGGGCAACATCACCTGTAGCAGGAAGTGTCTCTAGTTTACCGTGGGTTGAAAAAAATTTAGCTAAGTTATTAGAAGTGGTTCCAAATGAACGCTTAATTCTTGGAATTCCTACTTATACTAGGATATGGAAAGAGCAAAAAACTCCTGGCGGTAATATTGAAGTATCATCAAAAGCTTATGGTATGGAAGATACTTATAAATGGATAAGTGATCGGAATTTGCAGCCACAATACTATGAAAAATCTGGCCAAGACTTTGTCCAATTTACAGACGAAAAAGAACAAGCAACCTATAAAATATGGCTTGAAAATGAAAAATCTCTTCAAAAAAGAGCACAGCTTGTTCATAAGTATCAATTAGCCGGAATTGCTAGTTGGAATCGTAGTTTTGCTAATGAAAGTATGTGGAGTATAGTAGATCAATCTTTAAAACAATTAGAACCAATCAAAAAAGAAGAAAAGTAAGACCTATTCTTTGCATTCAAAGGAAAGATTTTGTTTAATAAAGGTAAGATAAAGGTTTGGAGTGATCAGGATGGTTATCGAAAATCCAAGTCGGCAAGAAATAGGTAAAATATTAAAAGAAAAGAAAAGAATCGCAGTTGTTGGTTTGTCTGATAATCCCTACCGAACTTCTTATATGATTTCGGAAGCAATGCAAAAAGCAGGGTATGAAATTATACCAGTAAATCCAAATATTAAGAGTTCCTTAGGTGTAAAGGCAGTATCTTCGTTAAAAGAAATTGAAGGACATGTTGATATCGTAAATGTGTTTAGACGATCACAATATTTACCAGCGCTTGCAAAGGAAGCAGTTGAGATTGGCGCAGATGTGTTTTGGGCTCAATCTGGAGTTGTAAATGAAGAAGCATATCGGTATTTAAAAGAAAATGATATTATTGTTATCATGGATCGTTGTATAAAAGTAGAGCATGCAATGACAAAATAAAAAAACAAATCTTGAATTAATCTCTGCTAATGCAGGGATTTTTCTTTTTCTCTCGAAAGTAACTAGTTGCGAAATCTATTTCAATCGCTACAATAAACGTTAGATACTTAACGGTTAATTCAACTAACTGTCTTAGGGTTCATAAAAACACCTACTGATAGAGTTTCACTTTATGGTAAGATAGATTTCTGAAGGGTATGTTCGAAAGGGGTTTAGACAATTGGTTAATAAACAACAGTTTGATTATAATGACGACGCAATCCAGGTTCTCGAGGGATTAGAGGCCGTTCGAAAACGCCCTGGTATGTATATAGGGAGCACAGATGCTCGCGGATTACATCATCTTGTTTATGAGATTGTTGACAATGCCGTTGATGAAGCCTTATCCGGGCACGGCAATCATATACAAGTCATCATACATAAAGATAACAGTATAACCGTTGAGGATGAAGGACGTGGCATGCCGACGGGGATGCATAAGATGGGGAAGCCCACGCCAGAGGTTATTTTAACGGTTCTTCATGCTGGTGGGAAATTTGGACAAGGTGGATACAAGACAAGTGGTGGTTTACACGGTGTGGGGGCCTCGGTTGTAAATGCCTTATCTGAAACACTGACCGTAACCATTAAACGTGATGGTCATATCTACCGCCAACGCTTTGAGAACGGTGGTCAACCGGTTACAACTTTGGAAAAAATCGGGAAAACAAAACAAACAGGCACTGCCATTCATTTTAAACCCGATCCGACTATCTTTAGTTCGACTGTGTTTAATTATGATACATTGGGTGAACGGTTACGTGAGTCCGCTTTTTTGTTGAAAGGGCTTAAAATTTCACTTAAAGATGAACGACATCAATTAGAAGATGTATTTCACTTTGAATCTGGAATTAAGGCATTCGTTGATTTTTTAAACGAAGATAAAGATGTTTTGCATCAGGTTGTTGCGTTTGAAGGTGAGCAACAAGGAATTGAAGTGGAGTTTGCATTCCAGTTTAATGATGGCTATTCCGAAAATATCTTATCTTTCGTAAATAATGTTCGCACTAAAGATGGCGGTACACATGAAGCCGGATCAAAAACAGCAATGACGCGGGTATTCAATGATTTTGCACGCAAAGTAAATTTATTAAAAGAAAAAGATAAAAATCTAGATGGCAACGATATTCGCGAAGGCTTGACTGCGATTGTTTCAGTTCGAATTCCTGAAGAGAAGCTTCAGTTTGAAGGTCAAACAAAAGGGAAACTTGGAACAAGTGAAGCTCGATCAGCGGTGGATGGAGTTGTTTCTGAGAATTTAGCTTATTTTCTAGAGGAAAATCCCGATATTAGTTCGTTACTGATCAAAAAATCGATTAAAGCAGCAGAAGCGCGTGAAGCTGCTAGGAAAGCACGTGAGGAAGCGCGCAGTGGCAAAAAGAAAAAACGAAAAGAATCAATGCTAAGTGGAAAATTAACACCTGCACAATCAAGAAATCCTCAGAAAAATGAGTTGTACCTAGTAGAGGGTGATTCAGCAGGCGGCTCCGCTAAACAAGGTAGGGATCGTCGTTTCCAAGCCGTTCTACCATTACGTGGTAAAGTTATTAATACTGAAAAAGCCAAACTAGCAGATATCTTCAAAAATGAAGAAATAAATACAATTATTCATGCCATTGGTGCTGGAGTTGGCTCTGATTTTGATATAGGGGATATTAATTATGATAAGATCATCATCATGACGGATGCGGATACTGATGGTGCACATATTCAAGTCTTGCTATTAACCTTTTTCTATCGCTATATGAAATCATTGATTGAAGAAGGCAAGGTATATATCGCTCTTCCTCCTCTTTATAAAGTGAGTAAAGGGACTGGAAAAAAAGAAGTGATTGAATATGCTTGGGATGATAATGAGCTAAAAGGTGCAATAAAAAAGGTTGGTAGGGGTTATATCATTCAGCGCTATAAAGGTCTTGGTGAAATGAATGCCGACCAGCTCTGGGAAACTACGATGAATCCAGAAACTAGAACGTTAATTCGTGTGAAAATAGAAGATATTGCTCGTGCCGAGCGACGTATAACCACTCTTATGGGTGATAAAGTTGAGCCAAGACGTAAGTGGATTGAGTCCAACGTAGCGTTTGGTCTTGAAGACGATTTGAATATTTTAGAAAACGAAAATTTGTCAATTGATCGAGGTGAATAGATTTTGTCTTTATTTGATAAAGTAATGGAATTACCTCTTGAAGATGTGCTAGGTGACCGTTTTGGTCGCTATAGTAAATATATAATCCAAGATCGGGCGTTACCGGATGCCCGTGATGGTTTAAAGCCAGTGCAAAGACGGATTTTATATGCCATGTATCAAGAAGGAAATACTAATGAAAAGCCCTATAGAAAATCTGCTAAAACAGTTGGTAATGTAATTGGTAATTACCATCCACATGGTGACTCGTCTGTTTATGAAGCAATGGTGCGGATGAGTCAGGATTGGAAGGTACGCAATGTTTTAATACAAATGCACGGGAATAACGGTAGTATTGATGGAGATCCGCCTGCGGCAATGCGTTATACAGAAGCGAGACTTTCTGCGATTGCATCAGAACTTTTACGTGATATTGAGAAAAATACCGTCGATTTTACGCCAAACTTTGATGATACGATTAATGAACCAACTGTCTTACCGGCGATGTTTCCAAATCTGTTAGTCAATGGATCAACAGGGATTTCGGCTGGATATGCAACTGAAATTCCACCTCACCATTTAGGTGAAGTCATTGATGGCGTTATTATGAGAATAGATAATCCTACTTGTACTGTACAGGATTTAATGAAAGTAATTAAAGGTCCTGATTTCCCAACTGGTGGTATTATCCAGGGGATAGATGGTATTCAAAAAGCTTATGAAACCGGTAAAGGTCGAATTGTTATACGAGGCCGTGCAGCAATTGAGGATTTACGAGGTGGCAAACAACAAATTGTGATTGATGAGATCCCGTTTGAAGTAAATAAAGCCAATCTTGTAAAAAAAATTGATGAATTCAGGATTGACCGCCGTATGGATGGGATTTCAGAAGTTCGAGATGAAACGGATCGTACAGGCTTAAGAATTGTAATTGAATTAAAGAAAGATGCAGATGCCACGGGTGTCTTGAATTACCTTTATAAAAATTCCGATTTGCAGGTATCGTATAATTTTAATATGGTAGCAATTGCAAATCGTACACCAAAACAAATGAGTTTACCGCAAATTTTGGATGCTTATATTGGTCATCAAAAAGAGGTTGTAACGAGACGTTCACAATATGAATTGGATAAAGCAAAAGAACGTCAACATATTGTGGAAGGCTTAATCAAAGCCATCTCGATTCTTGATGAAGTAATCGCTACGATTCGCGCATCAAAGGACAAGCGTGATGCAAAAAATAATTTGATGGCTAAATATCAGTTTACAGAACCCCAGGCAGAAGCAATCGTAAATTTACAGTTATATCGTTTAACAAACACGGACATTACAGCGCTTCAAGAAGAAGCTGATGAACTTCAAAAGAAAATAGATATGCTGACAAGCATTTTAAATAGTCCTATAAAATTATTTAATGTCATAAAAAAAGACCTGCTTCACATTAAAAAAACGTATGCGGATGAACGGCGTACGAAAATTGAAGATGTAATTGAAGAAATAATAATTAACCTAGAGGTAATGGTGCCATCAGAAGATGTAATCGTAACTGTAACAAAGGATGGATACATTAAGAGAACATCACCAAGGTCATATGCTGCCTCAAATGGGAAGGATTTCGGTATAAAAGAAAACGATTATTTAATTGGACAATTTGAAATCAATACAACCGATAAGCTATTGTTATTTACCAATAAAGGGAATTACCTTTATATCCCGGTCCATGAGATGCCAGATATCCGCTGGAAAGACTTAGGGCAACACGTTGCTAATATTGTTCCAATTGATAAAAATGAGGATTTAGTACGTGCAGTACCGGTTAAAGAATTTAAAGAAGATGAATACTTGTTATTCTTTACAAAAAATGGAATGATAAAAAAATCACAGCTATCATTATATCAAGCACAACGTTATTCGAAACCGCTCGTTGCAGTTAATTTAAAAGGCGATGATGAGGTTGTAGATGTTCTCATTTCAAATGGGGATCATGATATCTTCATAGCAACTAGAAATGGCTATGGACTGTGGTTTACTGAGGAAGAAGTAAGTATTATGGGACAACGTGCAGCGGGAGTTAAGGCTATTAATTTGAAGGATGGTGACTTCGTTGTTAGTGGGGCTGTCTTTAAACCTGACTCCTCGGTTGAACTAGTGCTCCTTACTCATCGAGGGGCAGCCAAAAAGATGGCGCTAAAAGAATTTGAGAAAACAAGTCGTGCTAAACGTGGATTAGTTATGTTAAGAGAATTAAAATCGAATCCTCATTTTGTTGCTAGTTTAAAAGCTGTCGAAAAAAATCAACTAGTATTTTTGAAAACAGAAAAAGATATTATTACAAGCGTGGATCCTGAGAATTTAAGGTTAAATGATCGTTACAGTAATGGATCGTTTATTATCGATGCTGATGAAAGTGGAAGTATTAAAGAAGTATGGATAGTCTCAAAGGATACAGAACCCATAGACGAGGGGAAAGAGTAGTATATTTATGAAAGTTTAAGCACCGCTCTATGATAGTGGCGGTGCTTTTCTACAAGTTATATTTTCTGAAATGTTTCACATTCAAAACCAAGTACATATCCTGAAAGTTTTAGGTAGTTTAAATAAATAAAGTGAATTTACACAAAATAATGTTGAATAACCTAGACATACTCGAATAGAAAGAGAGAAGGGGTAAAATGAATGTGATACAACAAGTAATTAATCTGTTGAATATGCAAAAATTTGGTAGTGGATTTTTACAAATATTTGGACTGCAGCAAAAGAAAAGAAGTCAAACACCTTGGATTATTACCATCTTGAGTATACTAGCAGCAGGGATCACTGTTAGTTTTTTTAAAAACATTAAAACTGAGCCAAAGCAAACCCGTTTAAGCCTTAATGAAGATTCAGTAAATACATCTTTAAATGCAGGTCGATTAAAACCATTAATCGAAATGGCGAATGAGTTTGCGCCTGATCTAAAAAAATAGTGAAGTAAATCGAGAAGGCTTTCATTACGTTTGAAGCCTTTTCTTTATTGAATAGAGTTAGGAGCATTTTTTTATGATTAAAATGATAATCTGTGATCTGGATGGAACCTTATTAACCGAGAAAAATGAAATAAGTATAAAGGATAAACAAGCTGTAAATATGGCTTTACAGCAAGGCATAGATTTTTGCCTTGCATCAGGTCGAAAGGATATCGATATTAAAGCTGTTGCAAATATGTTAGGATCAAAATTCCATCGTATTAGTCAAAATGGCGGCTTTATTTATACCGTCGAGGAAAAACAACTACATGAAACTACATTTCCGCCTGAAGTAGCAATAGAATTATATGAGCGAATTAAAAAAGAAAATCTAATTACTTTTCTCTCAACGATCGATAAAGAATATGTGGAAGAAAGAACGGAGCATATAATAAAGATTGAAGAAAGATTGTTTAGTCCTGTACTAGAAGAAAAAAATTTGTTAAATAAAATAGGAAAAACTATCTTTCCATCAAAGTTAATTCTTAATGGAACAGAGGAACAAATATGTAAGCTACACAAAGAGCTGACTGAGCAGTATCCCAACGTAATGGATGCCTATATATCTGAATCGAAAATACTGGATATTGTTCCAAAGAATATAAGCAAAGGTAATGCCATTCTTATTTTGCTTGACCACCTTGATATCAATCAAGAGGAAATTGCATGTATTGGGGATTCTTTTAATGATATACCAATGTTTCAATTGACTGAGCACAGCTTTGCGATGGCTACTGCCCATCAGGATGTAAAAAAAGCAGCTACTCATGTTGTAGAAACAGTAGCAGATGCAATTTACGAATTAATCGGAGTGAAAACCGATCAATAAGAGTTACCCCCATAATATACTTATTCTATAAAAAGACTTTAATTGTTGTGCAGCGACATTTAGAATTGTAGTATATTTGTTTAATAATTGCTCATAAATATGTGAGTAACGAGGAAAAGGGGGATTTGTATGAATATTGTAGTAATGGGTGCTGGTGCAGTTGGTGGATATTTCGGTGGAAAGCTAGCTTTTAAGGGAAATAGGGTTACGTTTTTAGTACGCCCCAAACGATATGAACAGCTAAAGAAACACGGTCTAAATGTATATAGTGTTCACGGAGATTTTTCGATTTGCCCTACATTGGCAAAAGACGTAAGCCAAATTAAAGAACCTGATCTAGTTATATTATCTTTAAAAAATTACCATCTAAATGAAGCTCTACCACAAATTAGTGAATTAGTTCAAAAAGGATCAAAAATACTTCCTCTATTAAATGGTGTAGAGCATCTTGATTTGTTGGTTTCAAAGTATGGAAAGGAAAATGTACTAGGAGGTTTATGCCAAATAGAAACAACACTCAATTCACAAGGAGATGTTGTGCAAACAAGTCATATGCAAGATATTATTTTTGGTTCATTGACCTCAGAAAAGTCCCAGATGGTGAATAAGCTTGAAGAAAAGATGAGAGAAGCTGGCATTACTGTAACATTGTCAGAAAATATTTTAACTGATATTTGGAGGAAATATATATTTATTACATCTTTAAGTGGGATTACATCAGCACTACGCCAACCAATTGGAGTTGCAATCAAGGATGTAGAAACCTTTTCATTTTTACAAGAGATGATTAAGGAAATAGTGGCAATCGCTAAACTTAAAGGAGTTTTTATACCAGAGGATATGGGTGATCAGATTATTCAAATGCTCCAAAATCTACCACCCGCAATGACATCATCGATGCATCGTGATCTTCAAAAAGGCCTGCCACTTGAGTTAGATAGTATCCAAGGAGCAGTTTTGAAATTTGCAGCAGAATATGGTGTATCAACTCCAAATGTAAAGGCACTATATTCATTGCTACATCCTTTCAAGAATGGTTCTATCATTGAGTCTGAATGAAAATTAAAAATCCGAAACATTAGTTCATTTCGGATTTTTAAGCTGTTAATTTGTGGAGTGGTTTAATTAATTGCTCATGAAGGATGACAATTTTTGAGCCGTATGAAAGGTGATACTCATAATTAGACATCAGTTCTAGATAAAAAGATAGTAGTTCTTTTACCCACTCAATGATCTGGCTATCGTATAGCCCAGCACGATTAGTAATAATGTTTTCGTATTTATGAACTATTTTTTTTGTCCGTTTAATCAGTTTTTTTGCATCTCTTATTTTATGGATAATCTTTAAGTCTGTTAAATAATCCTGAATATCTTGCTTAAATTGGTATTTCAACTCGGTATTAATGTCTATCGCACTAACATCTTTGTCAATAAAAATGAATTGTTTTAACATGATAAGCTCTGACTGTTTTGGAGCTTGTGTAAAGTTAATATATAATTGTAGTGTATTATAGGAATCGTACATTGGATTATGTGTTTCGCCAACAAATTCCAGGTTATATAAGCCTAACGCATTTTCAACAGAGTGATTTGTTTTTGATACCTTTTTCGTGAAAATTTCCTGAAAATCGATATAGCGTTTTTCAATTTTGGCAATCGTACTTACAGGGATATTATGCATTTGGGCATCGTGTTGTAAACGTAATAAATCACTTGTTGACCAAGAAAAAAAGCGGGTTTTTTTAACTCCATTAATCCAATCTAAAAATTGTCCAAACACTGTTGGGAAACCGTTAGCTTGGTCCAAATCAGAGTCTTGAATACCCGTTAATGATTTGCAAAAATCACTTAAAGGTTCTAAAGTAGTTGGACGTATATATTGATCAAAAGTTTCTATTTCTTTAGTTTGAAGGTCATATTTAACAGCACCTAAACGTATGGCTTCCATTTCTGCGAATGGCATAGCACGCTTTGAGCAAAGCATTTCAAAATCAAAAAATACATATTGTTTGATAGTTGCCATTTTTTCTCCCCTTCCCTAACATGATATTATAAATGGCTTTAATCTTATAGATAAAGTAAAAAGTTTTTCCAATTGAATTCCAAATTACAGTGATTCTATTAAGCTAGTTAAAAAATTCTGTGTAGATGGGATAAATCACAATCTAGGAGTGAATTTTATGAATAGTCCTTGAGTAGTTAAAAGTGAGATCGTGTACGATCTTAAAGATAACCGCTGGTTGACTAACGTATCACAAATGAAAAATAACAACGATAAAGTTGTATTGACATTTGATGATGGTCCAAGCAGGAACTTAAATACAATCTTAGATATTTTATTAAAAGAAAAGGTGCCTGCTGTATTCTTTTGGCAATCTCGATTACTTTATGAAAAACGGCCTTGGAAAAGAGTGCTCGCAGAAGGCCACAGGATTGGTACACATAGCATTAATCATAAAGATCTAGTTAGATTGTCATATAGTGAGCAGTACAGACAGATTAAGAGTAGTAAGAAGTCAATTGAAAAAATTACTGGAGAAACAGTTTCTTATTTTAGACCGCCGTTTGGTAGATATAATGACGCAACATTAGATATATTGGAACGGTTACAGTTAACCCCAATTATGTGGGAAATTTCATCATATGATTGGGAATTAAAGGAACAGCCTTATATGATTGTTAATAATGTTGTTGAAAATAGTAGGCCAGGCTCGATTGTTTTACTACATGAGCTAGAACAAACAGTGGTGGCTTTACCCCATATTATAAAAGGCATACGTGCTAAAGGTCTAGACTTCTGCACTTTTTAATTCGAACAGAAGGGATGAGAGTATTTAAATCAAAGTATAAACTCCTACTGGAGGAGTTTATACTTTTGTTTTTGGCTTTTAACATCGGTAATAAAATCAATAGTGTGATTAATGATGATATTTTTATCATAGTCCATAGATGCTACATGGTAGGAATTGTTCAGTATCTTTATCATCTTATGTTGCGATTGGACACTATCATAGATAAAATCCGTACTTATTGGTGGTACAACATGGTCAATAGAGGATTTAAAAAGTAAAAGTGGGCACGTTACCTGGTAAAGTGTCTTTTTTGTATGATCAATTACGGATAGTAATTGCTTAATTGAATGTAATGGTACCTGCTCGTAAGTGATTTCGTTTACCGCTTGGTCTTTGATATCAGGGGTACCTTCATGAATATATCTAGGTGACTCAGCGCCCCTATAGATTTCATATCCGGGTACGTGGATTGCAGCATTTATAGTAATAACTCCACTTACATCCTTAAGTATACTTGCAAGGTGCAATGCAAGTATGCCACCCATCGATTGACCAATTATGAAAACTTGGTCACATTCTTTTTTTAATGTGTTATATGCATCTATACATTCGTTAATCCATTCGTAATAGCTTATAGTATTAAGGTCTGTATAATGTGTGCCGTGACCTTTTAATCTTGGAGCTAAGACTGTCAATCCCTTTTCAGCATACTTTTCTCCTATATATTGAACGCTTTGTGGCGTTCCAACAAAGCCATGAAGTAGTAAAATACCAGTATTATTTCCTTTTATATAAAAAGATTCCGCACCTTTTAGTACATTATATTCATTTGGTATCATCTAAATCTCTCCTCTTTAAGTTGTTTAATTGTTAAAAAATCATTTAGAAAACTATATTAAAACAAGGGCATTAGAATTTAAGAGCATATAAAAAACCCCTTTGCGCGGTTGCAAAGGAGTTTTAACATTACGTCATCATCCAAAGCAATTGGCTTTGTTGGTAGGAGCACCTTTTCCATTTAAGGCTGGTTGCTGTGGAGTCAGTGAGCCAAATCTCTCGTCCACTCTTGATAATCTATATTGAGTTTTCCGATTTATTTAATCGGTTTTATTCTAACATGATGAAATCTGCATGTCAATTAGCAAATTTTAAATATAACAATCCTGCAGTAAACAAGATACGAGGTACATATAATCCTGAGTAATTAAAGGCGTAGTGGATAAGGAATTAATGAATTGTGACAATCTTAAAAACTCATTCAAATTTATTGATAAAAAAAATAAATTACTATAAAATAAGAATAGTTTTTAAATATTCAAAACTCTGTTTTATTATATAGAACAGAGTTAGTCGCATTTTCAGGAGAATATTTTAGACTAAACTACATAATACTAGTCGCAGAAAGAATATATGTAATTAGGAGATGAATCAGTTGAGTAAGTTTAAAGTAGTTATTACAGATTTTGAATTTTCCACGTTAGCACCTGAAGAAGAAGTGCTTGCTACTGTTGATGCAGAGTTAATCCGTGCACAATGTAAAACAGAGGACGAAGTGATTGAAGCGGCAAAGGATGCTGATGGTATCCTTAATCAATACGCTCCGATTTCTAGAAAAGTGCTTGAAAGCCTTCCAAATTTAAAAGTTGTCTCACGCTATGGTGTTGGTGTAAATACAGTTGATATTGCAGCAGCGACAGAAAATAATGTTATTGTAGGTAATGTCACAGATTATTGTATGGATGAAGTTTCAGATCATGCATTCGCACTATTAATGTCTTGTGCTAGAAAAACAGTAGTATTAAATAATGAAGTTAAACGAGGAAATTGGGATTTTAAAGTAAGCGTACCAATCTTCCGTCTAAGAGGACGTGTGTTAGGCTTAGCCGGTCTTGGCCGTATACCTCAAACCTTGGCTAAAAAAGCTCAGGCATTCGGTATCAATGTCATTGCATATGATCCATTCATACCTGAACAAGTTGCTAATGATTTAAATGTAAAGCTAGTAACTCTTGATGAACTATGTGAGCAATCTGACTATATATCTGTTCATACACCTTTAATGGAGTCAACTCGTGGCTTAATTGGAGAAAAACAATTCAAGTTAATGAAAAAAGAAGCGATTATTATTAATACTGCTCGAGGTCCTGTTATTGACGAGCAAGCGTTAATTAAGGCGTTACAAGATGGGGAAATTGCAGGAGCAGGTTTGGACGTTCTAGAACAGGAACCTATTGCAAGTGATAACCCATTGTTAAAAATGGATAATGTTGTATTAAATCCACATGCTGCTTGGTATTCTGAAGAGGCAGAGTTAGAATTGAAACGAAAAACAGCACAAAATATCGCCGATGTATTAGCAGGATATTATCCTACTTATTTGTTCAATAAAGAAGTAAAAGAAACAGTAAAACTAAAAGAAAAGAATAATTAGTCTATTTTGGGAGTGTAAAAACTGATGAGTACGAACGTGCTGTTTAAAGGTATTATCCCACCGGTTTCAACTTTGTTTACTAGCGATGGTTCTTTAGATACTGCAAGTATGAAAAAGCTAATTGATTATTTAATCGATTCAGGAGTCAATGGTCTATTCTTTTTAGGTACAGGTGGCGAATTCAGTCAAATGTCAACTGAAGAAAGAATGGAAGTAGCTTCGTTTGCAACTAAATACGTAGCCGGTCGTGTTCCTGTTCTTATCGGAACAGGGGGTACGAATACTCGTGAGGTAATAGACTTATCAAAACATAGTAAAGAAGTAGGGGCAGATGGTGTTGTTATCGTCAACCCTTTTTATTGGAATTTATCTGAAGAAAACTTATATAAACACTACTCAACTATTGCCGAATCGGTAGATACAAACATAATTTTTTATAACTTTCCTGGATTGACTGGTCAGGATCTATCTCCGGAGTTTGTTCTCAAGCTTGCTAAGAATCATTCTAATATCGTAGGTATTAAAGAAACTGTTGATACAGCTGGACATATTCGAGAAATGATCTTAACAGTAAAGGCTGAAAGACCTGATTTTGCAGTATTAACTGGCTTTGATGATCATTTATTGAACAACTTAGCTCTTGGAGGCGATGGTGCTATTTCTGCCAGCACTAACTTTGCACCTGAACTACAAGTTGGTATATATCGAGCCTTTCAATCAGGTGATTTTGCGAAAGCAACGGAATTGCATCGCCGTTTAGCATATTTACCACTTATGTATAAATTAGATACACCATTTGTGAGTGTTGTAAAAGAAGCGATGCGTTTAACAGGTAGAGAACTGTCTTCAACATACGTGTTGCCACCTGCAAACCAACTTGCGGAAAGTAAGTTAGAGGAGCTTAAAACTATTTTAAGTAAAGCTGGACTCTATAAAAACTAATAGTGACAAAGAAATCTGCTATTCAGTAGATTTCTTTTTTTTGTGTAAAGGATTCAGATTTATCAGTAAATTATCCCGAGAAAATAAATGGATTTTTTATTCAAAAAATTCTTGCGAGTGAAAGCCTTTTCAGGTATTATTGATTTATCACCTTTTGAAATGCAAAAAGGAAACGGTGTTTTATAATATAAAACATTCTATTTTTTACATGTTATGTAAAACGGTGTTTTATATTACAAAACAATGATTTCGAAAGGTCATGAAAGGAGGGTAGGCGATCAAGGCTGGCTATATCAAACTACTAAAATAAAAGATATAAGATGCAGGAGGGGTTCATGTCTATGAAAAAGAAAATTATAAGTGTACTTATGATCTTATCATTGTTTTTATTAGCAGCTTGCGGAGGTGGTTCTAGTACATCAACTGGTTCTTCTTCAGAAGGTGAAAGTGCTGGAACTGAATCTAGTAGTGGTGAAAAGAAAACACTTCGTGTAAGTATCGGTGTTAATGATCAACATCCAGAATATGAATCAGCAATGAAGTTCAAAGAATTAGTAGAAAGTCAAACTGATGATTTCATCGTTGAAGTATACCATTCAGGACAAATAGCTGATGATCGTTCTGCGATTGAAATGTTACAATTTGGTACGCTTGAAATTACTATTCCTTCTACATCACCGTTAGTTAACTTTATTCCAGCATATGGAGTGTTTGACTTACCTTTCACAATTCCAAGTGCAGAAGTAGCTGACAAAGTGCTAGACGGACCATTTGGTGAAAAAATGTTTAGCTTACTTGAAGAACAAAGTTTAGTTGGATTAGCTTGGTGGGAAAATGGTTTCCGTAACTTAACGAATGACGTGCGCGCTGTTGCGAAAATGGAAGATCTTCAAGGTTTGAAAATTCGTACAATGGAAAACGAAATTCACTTAGATGCTTGGAAAGCATTAGGGGCAAATCCAACACCAATGGCTTTCACTGAATTATTTACTGCAATGCAACAAGGTACAGTTGATGGACAAGAAAATCCATATCCAACAATTGATTTAAGTCAGTATGCTGAAGTACAACAACATGTATCAAGCACAAATCACGTTTATACACCATTTATCTTCTTATTCAGTAAGCAAATTTGGGATACTTTAACACCAGAACAACAAGAGATTATCCGAAACGCTGCAGTTGAAGCTGGTAAGCATAACCGTCAACGCAGCCGTGAAGTTGCAGCTGAAAGTTTAGAAAGATTAAAACAATCAATGACATTTACTGAAATCACACCAGAAGAACATGCACGCTTTGCAGAAGCAGTAGCACCAGTTATTGAGAAACACGCTGATACAATCGGTAAAGAATATGTTGATGAATATTTAGCAGAAATCGCTAAAAATCAATAATAGTAGTTTACAAGATTAGAATTTCAATTGATCGCCTTTATATCCCTGAACATAGGGCGGATTTCATCCGTAAATCCGCCCTGTTATTTTCGTTATTAATAAATTTTTTTGAATCTCTTTCAAAACTCGGTTTGATAGTATAAAACTTTTTTACTAGAATCCTAAAATAATATTGACAATTATAGCTATATTGCTTTTATAATATTCTAAGATAGCAAATTCAGGGGGTGATGGTAGAATACGGACATTAATTGGGGTGGATTAGATAGATACCAGATCTATGAGGGGAGTTAACAATATGTCAGTTTTATATCCTAAGATTCAAAATTCGTATAACCCTTATCGTGATAACGTTCAAGGTAAAGCAAACGAACCCATTACTGTTGCAGGTTTGTTAGACCGTTCGAAACAGTTACTTGGAACTGAGTATGAAGGGCCAGCGCCTGATTGGACGCTTGAAGAAATAGTAAATCGATTAGAGGAAAATGCACCTCGTATTGCCATAGTCGGTGGATCAGCTGATCACCCAGCACATATTATGGACTTTAAAACATCTGCACATGCTGCCATTCGTATTTGGCAAAATGGTGGTATTCCGTTTTATTTCTCAACACCGGTTATGTGCGATGGAACAGCACAAAACAACCAAGGTATGAGCTATTCATTACAAAGCCGGAACGCTGTTGCTCAAATGGTTGTTAACCAAATGGAAGCTCATAGCTATCATGGAGCATTTGTAATCCAAGGCTGTGATAAACAACCATTAGGTGTAGTAAGTGCTATGGCACACTTAGATAGAATTCGCCAATATCGCGGAGAAGCGCCGTTTTTTGCAACTTTTGCACCTGCACATGTTTTACAAGGTGGCACAATACCGCCAGCTTTATTTGCGGAATTAGAAGAAGTGGCAAAGAATGCCGAGCAACAAGGTGCACCAGACTTAGCTGATGATTTAAGAGATGCGATGGCATACATTTTACAATGTTCATCGAATACAGCATTTCAAGGTGTTTTTGAACGCCTGGTAGACCGCAGTATTATTACAAAAGCTGCTCATAAAGATTATGAAAAACGTTTAGCAGTTGCAACATGTGATGGAAGCGGAGGCGTTTGCGCGTTCAATGGTACAGGTAATAGCTCACGTCACTTAGTTGCGGGTATGGGATTAGTTCACCCTGCAGTAGAGCTGCTTACACAATCACCGAACCAATCACAAGTAAATGAAGTGCTTGATAGCTTAGCAGTAATGATTAATGATCCGTATTATGGGGCTGCCAATATTATGGCAACAAATATTCGCAATGCAATCCGTATTCATAGCGCATCAGGCGGTTCTACAAATTTAATGATGCATACAGTAGCTGGAATGCTTTACGGTGGATTTAAATTTAGTTTATGGGATTTAGATGAAATTCATCATTCACACCCAATTCCAGACTTGTTTAATTATAGTTTAACAGAAGGACGCGACATATTCTCTCTTGCAATGCAGTGCTGTGATAGCGAAAGTCGTGGTATGGAATCTTTATTCTACGAGTTGTTAGAGAATGGAGTTCCAATGGATGTTGATGCACCTACTGTTGCAGGCAAAACATGGCGTGAGCGTCTAGCTAATACAGAGAACTTATCTGCGGATAATGTAAAAGACAATCCAGTAATCTTGTCTAAACCTAGACGACCATTTAGTGGCGTAGATGTGTTAACCGGTAACTTCTTTGAAAGCGCAGTTGTTAAAATTAGCGGTATGAGTACACATCAATTGGATGATTTCGACAAAAAAGCTGCATTTGTACTTTATTATGAAAATGAAGATGATGCTAACCATGGCTTACTAGATTCCAATCTTTTGCCAAAGCTAAGAGATAATGGCAGCTTTAGCCATGAGAATCTTCTTGCGGTATTAAAACAAAATTCACCAAGTACTTACGATGAGTGGAAAACAGAGGACTATCACACACTATTTGACAAGATGGTTGATAATGGCAGTTTGAAAATTGCAGTTCTCGTATCTGGCCAAGGACCGGTTGCATTTGGAATGCCAGAAATGTTTACACCGATGCAGCATATCAATGCAAACCGTAAATTAAAGCGTTTAGCAACATTAATTAGCGATGGACGTTATTCTGGAGTATCATATGGTGCAGCAATTGGTCATATGACACCTGAGGCTAAAGAAGACGGTGGAATTTTATACTTGCAAACTGGTGATCTATTATACTTAAGTTTGCGTGAACGTGAGATTCAATTCATTGATGATTCAGCATTCCGTTCAGGTTCATTAGAATTTAAATTTGATCATATTAGAGCCGAAAGAAAAGAATTAGCGAAAGAGCGTTTAGCAACAATGCAAAAACGTCAACGTCAAGTTGCAGCAAGTAACCGTATGATAGGTCATACAGATGCTGCTAACGGTGTTGTACCTATTGCTGTTTCAGAAGAAGCAGTATTAGACTATAAAACTGATGTATTACTTAAGTCTCAACTTACTATAAATACAACAAACTAATCAGATTTAGGAGGAAACGTAAATGCAAGAAACTCGTGATTTTATTGAAAAATTAGGTTACCCAAGTACAGATTGCCATGATCTACCAACATCAACTAAAAGATTCCCTGATGGAGCACAATACCGTGTAGAACTACCAAGTGTAGAAGGCCCTGCTTCATTTCAAGCACTTGTAGATGAATGTAAAAAGCGTGATGTATATATTCACCGTATTTCACAAGGTAGCGGAATTATGCTATTAACTGATGAAGAGCTTGAGCAAATGGCTGAAATTGGCCGTCGTGAAAACTTAGAAGTAAGTCTTTTCGTTGGGCCACGTGGTACTTTTGATATCACTCCTATGCAATTAGCAAGTGCTGGTAAAATAGCTGGTCTTCGTTCACAAGGTATGGACCAATTAGTATATGCCATTGAAGATATCAAGCGTGCAGTTAGATTCGGTTTTAGAAGTATTTTAGTTTCAGATGAAGGTCTATTAGTACTAGTAAATGAATTCAAAAAAGCTGGTGAACTTCCAGAAGATTTAGTGGTTAAAATTTCTGTGCAAATGGCACAATCAAACCCAGTATCTATCAAACTAATTCAAGATGCTGGTGCAGATACGTATAACGTACCAACAGATCTTACTTTGGCAAAACTAGCTGCTATTCGTAAAGTTATTGATATCCCAATTGATATTTATGTAGAGGCACCAGATGACATCGGTGGATTTATTCGTCATTATGATATCCCTGAGATTATAAGAGTTGCAGCTCCAGTTTATATTAAATTTGGTTTAAGAAATTCACCTAATATTTATCCATCTGGAACACACCTAGAAAGTACTTCTATTGCGCTATGTAAAGAACGTGTACGTAGAGCTCAGATAGGATTAGAGTTATTAAAGCGTTATGCGCCACATTTAACTACATCTGAAAAAGGTGCAGAAGGTTTAGGTGTACCAGTGGAAAAAGTAACAGTTTAATAAAATACTTGCAAATGTTCTTAATTATTCTATACTTATCAATGTAGGTATAATAAACTATAATTATTGGTAAGTATTATGAAAAGGATGAACACTATGCCTATAATTCAAGCTGTAGACCGGGCTCTACGAATTTTAGATTTATTTGATGAATATGAAACGGAAATAAAGATAACGGATATTAGTGAACGGATGATGCTCCACAAGAGCACCGTTCACTCGTTATTGAAAACGTTACAAATGCATCATTATATCGAACAAAATCCCGAAAACGGCAAATACCGCTTGGGATTAAAGTTATTTGAAAGAGGTAACTTTGTAATCCAAAACCTAGATATTCGATCATTAGCGAAACAGCATCTACTAGAGATATCAAAAGAAACTGGAAGAACTGTTCATCTTGTTCTTTTAGTGGGTCATGAAGGGGTATATATTGATAAAATTGAAAGCCCTACCGCGACGATTTTGTATTCTAGAATCGGTGGTAGAGTACCTATTCATTCTAGTGGTGTTGGGAAAGCGCTTTTAATTTCAAAGTCAAATGATGAAATTGAAGAAATTCTAAAAGACTATGAATTTACTAAGCAAACACCAAATACAATTTCTAGTAAAGAAGAATTTCTTGAAGAAATGGATCGTGTAAGAGAAAAAGGTTATGCAATTGATAATCAAGAAAACGAACCAGGTGTTTATTGTGTAGCATTTCCGATTCGTAATCATGATGGAAGAGTTGTAGCCGCACTAAGTTTATCTGCAGCAGCCAACCAACTTACAGATGCTGAAATCGCTACAAATACGGAACTATTACGACAAAAAAGCTGTGATCTATCAGCGAAACTTGGCTATCAGTATCGAGCTAGTTTACCAAGATAAGACGATTACAAAAGATGATTGAGTTCATCTTTTGTAATCTTACAAAAACTCGATTTGATAATATAAAACAAAAAAAACTGTGTTGGAATTATGGAAGGGGACAAATAAAAATGAGAATTATTCGCTTTGCACAAGACAACAACATCACGTTAGCAGCATTAACAGATGAAGGCAACATTTATGCACTACCACAAAAGGATTTCATGGAAGTTATTAACTCTGCTGATGAAAAACAAACAACTGCACTTGCAATCGTTCAAGATGTGATTGCTAATAGCGTTCCTTTAGAAGTTAAAGTTGAAGATGTAAACTTAATCGTTCCAATTGAAGCACCTGAAGTTTGGGCATCTGGTGTAACATACTTAAAGAGTAAGGAAGCAAGAAACTACGAAGCAACTCAAGGTAAATTAGATGTTGCTGAAACTTTCTATGATAAAGTTTATGATGCCCCACGTCCAGAGATTTTCTTCAAATCTACTGACAAGCGTACTGTTGGTCCTAACCAGGATGTATATATTCGTTCAGATTCTGAATGGCAAATTCCTGAGCCAGAACTTGGACTTGTAATTAATAAGCAAGGTAAAGTACTTGGATACATTGTAGGTAATGATATGAGTAGCCGTGATATCGAAGGAGAAAACCCTCTTTACTTGCCTCAAGCAAAGGTTTGGAGAAATTCTTGTTCAATTGGACCTGCTATTCGTTTAGCTGAAACTGTAGAAGACCCTTATCAATTCGAAATTACTTGCCGCATTTTTAGAAACGATGAGCAAGTATTTGAAGGTTCTGCAAGCACTGGTCAATTAAAAAGAAAATTTGATGAGCTTGTTTCTTACTTAACTCGTGATAATGTAATTTTTGATGGTACAGTATTGCTTACTGGTACTTGTATCGTTCCGCCAAACGAATTTACATTAGCTGATGGAGACCGTGTTGATATTGAAATCTCTGGTATTGGTGTGTTAAGTAATCCAGTAAAAAGTCACGCTACTGTAACAGCTTAATAGAATTCTAAAACTAAAGGGGGTTGTTTTATGGCTACAGCTCATAAAACAGTTATGATGAAACCTCACGATAAGGTAGCGATAGCTTTAGATTATATTGAATCAGGAACTTCATTAGAGGTAGTCTGCCAAGATAAAACATTCAATGTTACAATAAAAGATCCTATCGAATTTGGTCATAAATTTGCTGTTGTACCTATTAAACTAGGTGAAGACATCATCAAATATGGGGAAGTAATCGGTGTTGCAGTAAAAGATATTGAAGTTGGACAGCATGTTCATATTCATAATTTAGAAGGCAAAAGAGGAAGGGGCGATAAAATTGACAAGTAAATTTTGGGGTTATCGTCGTCCGGATGGTAAAGTAGGAATTCGTAATCATGTACTAATCCTACCGACCATTACTTGCGCTACTCAAGCCGCAAAACAAATTACAGAACTTGTTCAAGGAACAGTTTCTTTTATTCATCAGCATGGATGTGCACAAGTAGGGGTTGACTATGATCAAACATTCCGTACTTATGTTGGAATGGGATTGAATCCAAATGTATATGGTGTTGTTGTTTTAGGATTAGGTTGTGAAACACATCAAGCTCGAAGTGTAGCTGGTGAAATTGCGAAAAGCGGGAAACCAGTAGTAACAGTCTCAATCCAAGATCACGGCGGCACACTTCAAGCCATTGCTGAAGGTGCAAAGGTTGCTGCCAAAATGGTACAGGATGCGTCTGCATTGATGCGTGAAGAGTGTGACATAAGTGAATTAATTATTGGAACAGAATGCGGCGGCTCTGATGCTTGCTCAGGATTATCTGCAAATCCTGCTGTAGGTGTTGTAAGTGACATGATTGTTGATCATGGTGGAACTGCAATCCTTGCAGAAACAACAGAACTTATTGGTGCAGAGCATTTATTAGCAGCACGTGCCGTTGATGATCAAGTTGCTAAACGTGTATATGAAGTAATTGAAGCGATGGAAAACCGTTCGATTTTAATGGGTGTTGACATTCGTACAGGTAACCCAAGTCCTGGTAATATCAAAGGTGGGCTTAGTTCATTAGAAGAAAAATCACTTGGAGCTGCGAATAAAGCAGGCAGTCGTCCGTTACAAGAACTAATCAACTATGCAGAGGCACCGACGAAAAAAGGATTAGTATGGATGGATACACCTGGTCATGATATTGAACAATTAACAGGTATGGTTGCTGGTGGAGCTCAAATCGTATTATTTACAACAGGTAGAGGTACGCCTACTGGTTCACCGATTGCACCAACGATTAAAATCTCAACAAATTCAAATATATTTGAAAAAATGTCTGATAATATCGACTTAAACGCTGGTACAATTATCGATGGTACTGAAACAGTTAGTGAAGTTGGTCAACGGATTTTTTCTGAAATTACTACAGTTTCATCAGGTAAATTAACAAAAGCAGAGATACTAAAACAACATGATTTTGGAATTTGGAGAATTGGTCCCACATTCTAATAAACAAGTGTTATACTAAGCTAGTAAAATATTAACGATAAGGTGGTAGTAAAATTATGACTGTACAAACAGATGTAAAAACATATTTGAACTACATTAATGGTGAATGGGTAGCAGGAACATCAGAAGAAGTGACAGCTAGCATTAATCCTGCTAATAAAAATGAAATCGTTGGATATGTTCAAAAGTCAACAAAAGAAGATTTAGATAAAGCAGTTGCAGCNTTGAACTACATTAATGGTGAATGGGTAGCAGGAACATCAGAAGAAGTGACAGCTAGCATTAATCCTGCTAATAAAAATGAAATCGTTGGATATGTTCAAAAGTCAACAAAAGAAGATTTAGATAAAGCAGTTGCAGCTGCAAAAACTGCTCAAGTTGCATGGAGAAAATTATCAGGTTCAGCAAGAGGCGATTTTCTTTATAAAATTGCTAATGTTATCGAAAAAAATATCGATGAAATCGCTGCAACAATGACAAAAGAAATGGGAAAAACATTCCCAGAAGCAAAAGGTGAAACAGCTCGTGGTATCGCAATTCTACGCTATTATGCAGGAGAAGGCTTGAGAAAAGTTGGGGATGTAATCCCATCAACTGATAGTGAAGCATTAATGTTTACAACACGTAAACCATTAGGTGTTGTAGGTGTGATTACACCTTGGAACTTCCCAGTAGCGATTCCGATTTGGAAAATAGCGCCTGCTTTGGTTTATGGTAACACGGTTGTGCTTAAACCAGCTGGTGAAACAGCAGTAACAGCTGCAAAGGTTGTTGAATGCTTTGCTGAAGCTGGATTACCTGCAGGTGTTTTAAACTTAGTAACTGGATCTGGTTCTGTAATCGGACAAGGTATTATTGATCACAAAGATATTAATGGAATTACATTCACTGGTTCAGACCAAGTTGGTAAAGCTGTAGGAGCAGGTGCTTTAGCTCGTGGCGCTAAATACCAATTAGAAATGGGCGGTAAAAACCCAGTTATCGTTGCTAATGATGCAGATTTAGATTTAGCAGTAGAGGCAACAATCAGCGGTGGTCTACGTTCAACAGGTCAAAAATGTACTTGTACGAGCCGTGTAATTGTACAAAGCGAAGTTTATGAAGCATTTAAAGAAAAATTAGTTGCAAAAGTTAAAGAATTAAAAGTTGGTGACGGTCTTCGCGAGGAAACTTGGATGGGACCTTGTGCAAGTGAAAGCCAATTGAATACTGTTCTTCATTATATTGAAAAAGGTAAAGAAGAAGGAGCTACTCTATTAGCTGGAGGTAGCAGAGTTGTTGAAAATGGCCTAGAAAATGGTTTCTATGTTCAACCAACTGTATTTGATAATGTAACTCGCGATATGACAATCGCTCGTGAAGAAATCTTTGGTCCAGTTCTTGCATTAATGAAAGTTGAGACACTAGAAGAAGCTTTAGAAGTTGCAAATGATTCAGAATTTGGATTAAGCGCATCAATTTTCACAACAAATATTAGCAAAATGCTTTCATTTATTAATGAAATGGATGCAGGTCTTGTTCGTATTAATGCTGAAAGTGCTGGTGTTGAATTACAAGCTCCATTCGGCGGTATGAAAAATTCAAGCTCTCACTCTCGTGAGCAAGGTACAGCTGCGATTGAATTCTTTACAGCTATTAAAACTGTTTTTGTAAAAGGCTAAGGTCGAAAGCTAAAACCCCTGAAAAAGTTTTTTCAGGGGTTTTTTAAAAAATGAATTTCAAAAGGAGTGAAGGTTATGTATAATTTTGAGGGTCAAGTCGTTTGGATTACAGGAAGTAGCACTGGGATAGGTAGAGCAGCTGCACTTGAATTTGCAAAACATGGAGCAGATGTAATCGTCCATTGCAATAGTAGTGTTAAAGAAGCCGAAGAAGTAGTTAAAGAAATAGAACAGCTAGGTAGAAAATCAATGCTTGTTCAAGGTGATGTTTCGATTAAGAGTGATGTTGAAGCAATGGTTGCACATATTAAAGAAAACTTTGGTCGCATTGATGTGTTAATGAATAATGCTGGTTCAATGGTCAAAAGAGCTAGATTAGAGGATATTGATGAAGAACTATGGGATCGAATAATGGACGTTAACTTAAAATCGGTATTCCTAGTAACAAAGGCAGTTTTTCCAATGATGAAGGAACAAGGAAAAGGTAAAATTATTAATGTAACATCAATTGCTGCACGCAATGGCGGCGGCTACGGCTCAATTACATATGCAGCATCTAAAGGTGGCGTAAGCACCTTAACCCGTGGTCTTGCTAAAGACTTAGTAGAGTACAATATTTTAGTAAATGCTATTTCACCAGGTGTGATTTCAACTCCGTTCCATGATCGTTTTTCTCCAACTCCAATTCGAGAAAAACAACTAACAAGCATACCGCTAGGACGTGAAGGAACGCCAGAGGAAACAATAGGTGCAGCACTATTTTTAGCTTCTGATTATGCTAAATATATAACTGGTGAAATTATTGAAGTTAACGGCGGACAGTTGATGGATTAGTAAATCTATAATTATTTACAATACTAGAGGAGGAGATTATGTGATAACAGTTACTTTTTATAAAGACAATTCACTAGCGCTTGGAATCAAAACGGAGCTAGGGATTTTAGATGTGGAAAAGGCAGCTAAAAAGTTTGCTATTGAAACGGTTAATTCGGTATCAGATCTATTTACACTTAATGAGGAAGGGATCAATGTTTTAAACGATCTATTGAATAAAGCAAAAGATGATAGCGCTCTATTTTATGATGAAAGCACTTTAACGTTTGGTCCTGCAGTACCTACACCTCAAAAGATTATTTGTGTTGGTTTAAATTATAAACGCCATGCAGATGAGTGTAATATGGAATATCCGAAAACACCTGTTATTTTCAGTAAGTTTTCTAATGCATTGAGTGGACATCTTGCAGAGGTAGAACTTCCTTCAAATGGAACACAATTTGATTTTGAAGCTGAGTTAGTCATTGTTATCGGAAAACAGGCTAGAAACGTTTCGAAGGAAGATGCATTATCGTATGTATATGGATATAGTAATGGTAACGACTTATCTGTGAGAGATTTTCAATTTAAAAGCTCGCAGTGGCTACTTGGAAAAACTCCTGATGGTTTCTGTCCGGTTGGACCCTACTTAGTTAGTAAGGATAACATTGAGGATCCTGATAATTTAAAAATTCAGTTGTACTTAAATGGGGAACAAAAACAGAATTCCAATACGTCCGATATGATTTTTAATTGCTCAGAGATAATTAGCTTTATTTCAGAGCATATGACTTTATTACCAGGTGACATAATCTTAACCGGAACACCGGAGGGAGTAATTATGGGAGAACCTGAAGATACTAGAGTATGGTTGAAAAATGGTGACGAGGTTTCTGTGAAAATTGAAAATCTGGGAACATTAACAACTAAAATAGTGGCTAACAATTAATTTGAATTGATTGAAGCGATAAAATAGACAAAAATAAAGCGGCTCCTTATAGGGGCTCTTTTTTTATTTATAATTACTGGTGTAATGCAGACGCATTGTATCTGATACTCTTTGGAATGCTCCTGAGTAAGCTTAACATCTAGCTAGAGAAATATAATAAAATGGTTGTTATGTTGTGGAATTTAGTTTTAAAATAGTATAATAAAGAAATTAAATTTATCTACTGGCAAGGAGACGAAACAATGAACGATACTATTAAAGTAGAGCTTACTTCAACAAAAAAGCAAAAACCTATTGCAGATCAGCTAGAATTTGGAAAAGTCTTTACTGATCATATGTTCGTTATGGATTACACTGAGGGTAGAGGTTGGCATGATGCGCGTATTATACCTTACCAACCAATTACATTAGAGCCATCATCTATGATTTTTCACTATGGTCAATCTGTTTTCGAAGGATTGAAAGCCTATCGTACAAAGGATGATGAGGTTCTTCTATTTAGACCAGAGAAAAACTTCCAACGCTTAAATCTTTCAAATGAAAGATTATGCATTCCTCATATTGATGAAGAATTTGCTATTAAAGCTTTAAAAGAATTAATTTCAATTGAAAAGGAATGGATTCCAACAGCATCAGGTACTTCTCTTTATATTCGTCCATTTGTTGTTGCAACAGAACCATACTTAGGTGTAGCACCATCTAAACAATATCAATTTATTATTATCCTATCACCAGTTGGCGCTTATTATAAAGAAGGTATTAATCCTGTTAAAATTGCAGTTGAAAGTGAATATGTTCGAACTGTTAAAGGTGGAACTGGTACTGCTAAAACGGGTGGAAATTACGCAGCAAGTTTAAAGGCACAAGAGGAATCAGGAGAACAAGGCTATTCTCAAGTATTATGGTTAGATGGCAGAGAAAAGAAATATATTGAAGAAGTTGGAAGTATGAATATCTTCTTTAAAATAAATGGTGAAGTAATAACACCTGAATTGAACGGAAGTATTTTAAGTGGTATAACACGAAGTTCTATTATCGAACTTTTAAAATATTGGAATGTCCCTGTTGTTGAAAGAAAGCTCTCGATTGATGAGGTTTATGAAGCATATGAAAAAGGAATGCTAGAGGAAGTGTTTGGAACAGGAACTGCTGCTGTCATTTCCCCCGTAGGAGAAATGAATTGGGAAGGTAAGAAATTGGTAATCAATAATGGCGAAACTGGTCCGTTATCAAAAGAAATTTATGACACTTTAACAGGTATTCAAACAGGTATTAAAGAGGATCCTTTTGGTTGGACTGTAGTTGTAAACGAAAGTGAGCTAGTTGGCTCTAACAAGCAATCTGGAAATTAAACTTATTAAAGAAATAAAGACCAATCGTTATGATTGGTCTTTATTTCTCCATGAAAACAATGAATTGTTTTAAATATTAATTGGCAGCGGTGATAACCATTGCGATCTTGTTCTTTAAACCCTAGGACCTGGTATCACGTAGGAGAGGAAGTGTACAGCAGCGGAACGACCCACCTGATTTTATTATTTCAGTGATATCTACCTCAATGACATCATATCCTCGGTCGCGTAATTGTTTATTAACTTGTATATTAACAGGAAGGCTTAAGATTTTTTTATTTCCAATAGAAAGAACGTTAGTTCCAAGCGTAAATTGTTCATCCTCGGTGACTTCAATTAATTCATAGCGCGCTGCGAGAAAATCATGTTCTTTTTTATCTAGAGCTTTTGGAAAAATCAACGCTTCAGTTGGTGAGATTATATTAAATACACAATCTAAGTGTAAGTACTTCTCGGTAAAAGGAACTGGTATGACATGAAATTCAGGTAGAATTCCTTTTAGATGGTTGATGGCTTCCATGTTGGTACGATTACTAAGACCGACAAAGATGGTATTGCGATCAATCATAACATCTCCGCCTTCAATCATGTCGCCAATTAAATTAAAGTAAGATATTTCCTCAGTCTCTAACCACTCTTTCAACACATTTTCTTCGCCTTTACGAACATCGTGAGCCATTTCAGCTACAAAGATTATATGTCCTAGTGTAAAGCCAATATCTCTAGTGAAGACCTGTTCTGGATAGTTTTCGGTTACAGGCAATAGGACAACATCAACACCATGTTTTTTCAGTGTATTAACAAATTCTTTATGTTGATTCATAGCTGTTTCGATATGAATACCCTCATCTTTAAAATGCAGTTGAGTATCGTTTATAACATCTCGAATGGTCAAATATTTTGGTTCGCATAAAATAACTTGGCGTAATACATCATATTCACTATGACAAACTGTACGGTTTACTTTTTCAGTGGACAATGACATCTTAAATCCTCCCATATTGAATCATATAAATATCTTTTCCAATATGGGTGTTGTTATGAATTAGTATTCCCTAAAAAATATTGGAATAAATATTATGCATATAGGAAAAGATTTTATTATATGGAGCAACGTTTAAGGTGATTCTCTTTGGTAAATTTCATGCACTCTTCTCCTGTGTTAAGACCGATTCCAGTATTTAAGTCAAGTACGTCTAAAGTGGCTCGAAAGCTGTTTTGCTCTATATCACCGGCTATTTCATTTAGTAAAAACTCGAGCGTGTCGCCACTATTCTTATCAGTTATTTTGAGTAACTCCATGTATTTTTCCTCGCCATCATCTTCATAATTTATGGTTAATCGGTAAGCAACATTTGCTTTCTTTGTAATGGAGTAAAGTATTTTATTTTGGTCTTCTGTAAATGGTAACAAGGTTGGCGTTTCTAGAAGGCGATCTTCATCAACTTTTATTCCTGTAACTTTAGATATATAGCGATGTAGTTCTAGTTGTTCGTAAATATTTGGAATATCTTGATTTTCATGTTCTGTTCGTAGATAAAAAGCTTCGTTATTATATACGTCCTTTAACTTTACCGGGTTTGGGGCACTAAATAATAGAATATAGTCGTCTGCAATAATTTCCTGTGGATACCACTTATGGCGCTCATTATTTGCTGAATAATTCCAAAATGCATCCCAATAAATGTCAGTGCTGTTTAACCCACGCAATGAAGACCACTTTGAAAATGGAAAATGATGTGTTTTAAAATAATAATAGGAGAAATGATGACCATATTCATGTGACAGGATTTCACTTAACTCGGACGCTTTTGTAAATTGATCACCATGATATATTGTAATTGTACTAGTTAAGACATTGTAGTGACCACGTATGCTAGGGTTTAATATGCCATTATCTTTAGATGGTCCATCCTTTACTCGTACTTCTTGTAGAAATTTTATTTCAGCTCCATGTTTATTTTTTATAAGTTCCTTATACAAGTCTTTAAGTTTCTGTTCATTCCAATTTTCTGTATAGCTCAAAAAAGAGATGCCTTCAGGTGATTTATAATAAGCAAAATAATTATCATCATAAGCAGTAGAATCAAAACTTAATAGGATCGGCGAACATATTAGCAAAAATAGAAATAATAATGCTCTTTTCACTATGCCATCACTCTCGCTTTCTATAAATATTTTAACATGAATAAGAAAGCTTAATAGAGGTTGGATAATGACAGTTTTAGGAGATTTTGGTGAAGTGAAAGAGAAGATAATACTTTATAACCATAGAAAAAGGGAAGAGAATTAATTCTCTTCCCTGCGTATTGTGGCGATAGACTGCACTCCACATTAGTGCATTAACCATTTGGTTGTGTTTATCGACTTACACAATTCAGCTCATCGCTCAATAACTATAACACTTCTTTCTGTTTGTAACAAGATATAAATTTAACCAATTATGATTAATAGTCATCGTTCAGCCCTCTGTAATATTAAAGCGAGATGTTTATTATTTCCAAAAATCTTTAATATTAACAAGTGATTATGTTTATTTATATATAACATTTTTTTGTGGAAACATGCATAAGAGCAAAATTAATATAAAGAAACTCGGTTGATTTATTGAATAACGGAGCTTTGATTGGTAAAATTCATATGTAAAGATTTTATTTTTATATAGTTTTTGTAACTCGAAGGTGAAGAATTTACATAAAATTGGCTTTTATTAGATAGGGGTGTAAAGTTTCAATGAGTGTTGCAAATGAAAAGTTGGGAGAAATATTGAAAGAAATGCGTAAAGTGATGATCGCTTTCTCTGGAGGAGTAGACAGTACTTTTTTATTGGCAAGGGCTAAAGAAGTATTGGGTGATAAAGTGATCGCAGTTACAGCTGCATCGGAAACATTTCCAACAAGGGAATTTAATTTGGCAGTACAACTCGCGGAAGAATTAGGTGTAAAGCATATTCAAACGAGTGTTAGTGAATTAAATAATGCTAACTTTGTTGAAAATAGTCCTAAACGCTGCTTCTTTTGTAAAGAAGGGCTGTATATACAATTAAAACAAATAGCAAAACAATACGATTTTCCTTATATTCTTGATGGTACTAATAAAGATGATGTTGGAGATTACCGACCTGGCATGGAGGCAACTAGAGAGCAGGGGGTTCGGAGCCCATTGCTTGAAGCAGGTATGACAAAACAAGAAATTCGTGACTTATCAAAACAAATGGGTTTAAAAACATGGGATAAACCAACTTTTGCTTGTTTATCTTCAAGAATCCCTTATGGAACAAAAATCACTCAAAAAGCAATTGACCAGCTTGATATTGCGGAAAATTTATTAATAGAGTTAGGGTTCTATCAAGTAAGGGTTCGTCATCATGATAAAATTGCAAGAATTGAAGTTATGCCAGAGGATTTCCCTAAAATTTTAGAGCATCATGAACACATCCATAGTGAACTGAAAAAGGTTGGCTTTCAATATGTAACGTTAGATTTACAAGGCTATCGAACAGGTAGTATGAACGAAATATTAAAGGCAGGCAATAAGAATGCAAACTAACTATTATCAACTTTTGCAACAAGTAGCGGAAGGAAGGCTTTCGGTAGAGGATGCCTATGAACAAATTAAAGGGTATGAAGATTTAGGGTTTGCTAAATTAGATTACCAACGTTCTGAACGTAAAGGATTTCCTGAAGTTATTTATGGTGAAGGTAAAACAAGTGAGCAAATAATTGCCATTTTTAAGAAACTGATCAATAAGCACGAAAACGTATTAGCTACTAGAATTGATGAAACTAAAGGGAAGTCCGTCCAATCGCAATTACCTGAAGTAGGTTATGATTCTATCTCTAGAACGCTGCAATATCGTAAAAATGAGTCTTATTTTACAGAGCGAACGATTGGGATTTTGTGTGCAGGAACATCAGATTTACCTGTTGCTGAGGAAGCCGCACAAACAGCCTTATTGATGGGGAATCCAGTGAAACGTTTTTATGATATCGGAGTAGCAGGCATCCACCGTTTATTTGCGCAATTAGAAGAGATTAAAACATGTAGTGTTCTAATTGTAATTGCAGGTATGGAGGGCGCACTCCCAAGTGTTGTAGGAGGATTAGTTCAGCAGCCAATTATAGCCGTTCCTACTAGTGTTGGATATGGAACAAACTTTCAAGGTGTTTCAGCGTTATTATCCATGCTTAATTCCTGTTCATCCGGAATTACTGTTGTGAATATAGATAATGGTTTTGGGGCTGCATACTCCGCGGTCTTAATCAATCGATTAAAATAATAGAATGGAGAAAAGCAAAGAGAATGTCGAAGATTTTATATATTGATTGTAGTATTTCCGGAATAAGCGGTGACATGACTTTAGCTGCCTTATATGATCTAGGTGTTGATATAGAGGAAATTGAAAAGAAGATTCAAGCGTTTCCGATTGAGACATTCAAAATCGAGAAATCACAGGTAGTTAAAAAGGGTATTTCATCTAAGAAAATTGACGTTGTCATAATGGAAGACGTAAAAAAGGTAAATCATCGTCATTATTCCCATATCAAAGATATGATTGAGCAATCTGCAATAACAGAGACTGCAAAGGAATATGCTATTAAGATATTCGAGCATATAGCAATTGCTGAGGCAAAAATACATAATACCACGATGGAAAAAGTTCATTTCCACGAAGTAGGTGCAGTCGATTCTATAGTCGACATTGTTGGGACGGCTATAGCACTTGACGTTTTAGGTGTAGAAAAAGTTGTTTCATCTCCTGTCGTTGTTGGGAATGGGAAGATTTCAATTGATCATGGTCGATATCCTGTCCCTGCACCAGCTACGCTGGAGTTACTAACAGGTATACCAATTGAATCAACTGATGTTAAAGGGGAACTAACTACACCAACAGGTGCCGGGATTCTAAGAGGGATGGTAAGTGAATTTGGCCCTATTCCTTCAATGGTCGCAGAAAAAATTGGGTACGGTGCTGGGAGTAAGGAGTTTCCGACACATCCAAATGTTCTCCGAATGATTCTCGGAACAGCATGATAACAGAATATCTATAAAAACGCCAACTATTTTTGTAACAGGTTTACTTCAGAGGTCCAAACATTGTAAAACACATAGGAAAGCGCACTTGAATTCACTTTATAATTCACAGTGCGTTTTTTATTGATTTATAAACATGTTGGCGAATTTTAATAACTTATCGTCTCCTAATTCACATAGTAAATCACAGGGTATGAAATAATTATTGGAGGGCCTTGATTTTGCGATTTAGTATGTAGATTATAATTGAGTAACCAGAGTTATTAATAATAAGCGGAGATTTTTCGGTTAAACAGCAGGATAGAGCTTGGTTTGGGGTATATAAGCGGAGATTTTCCGATTAAGCAAAGCAAAGGTACCCATTTTTACGTTTTTCGAGTAAATAGGCGGAATCTTTCCGTCTATCTAAGCTATTTTCTGTGCTATTTCCTAATTAAGCGAAATTTCTCCGCTTATATATCAAACTCGCTTTGGCATCTAATGAAATTGGACAACTTACGGGTTGTTTCGGGAAAAAATGAAAAGTAAAAAGGGCTTAGAGATATTGCATCTCTAAGCCTTTTTACTGTGAAGTTTATGTGATTAGCTATTTGATTCGGTCTGCGATTTACCGTTTTGCACCTCACAAGTAAACCCGTTAACTACCGTCGAGAGTTTTTAGCAGTATTTTCAAAGCGAATTTCATCTTCTATTAATCCACATGTTCCACATTGGACCTTATAAGAAGGACCTCGATATGGAATATGGAAAGGGTCAAGCTGTTGATTGGAGTAATCCTCAATAATTTCTCCTGATTGCGAATCCATTTTGACTGCTTTTGGAATTTGCTCAATAATGTTAAATCTAGTACGATTTGTACCACAATTTGGACAACAGTATGGTCCTGCCATGAATTCATCCCTCCTAATTTTACTATCACCAACTTGGAAGAAATTATGATGGATAATTTTATTGATAGCGTTATTGGGCATGATTTTTAATAAAATATTTTAGTGGCTAAAAAGTAATCGCCGTGATGTTTACCTCATATTTCTAATAATGGTTCTTAACTAGTCCTGATAGATCCATAAAATTATGATATAATCATAAAATGTATTGAAGGGAGGAACTTCTTTGAATAACTTATCTAATAAAGTGATGCTTGTTGATGGAATGGCATTGCTATTTCGTGCGTTTTATTCAACTGCGATGAGTGGTTATTATATGATAAATAGTAAAGGTGTACCGACAAATGCAATCCATGGTTTTGTCAAACATTTATTAACTGCAGTTAATCAATTTAATCCTAGCCATGTTATCTGCTGTTGGGATATGGGGAGTAAAACTTTTCGGACGGATTTATATCCCGATTATAAAGGGAATCGTGGGGAAGCGCCAATTGAACTTATTCCACAATTTGATTTAGTAAAGGATGTTGTCACTTCATTTGATATCCCAAACATTGGACTAGAAGGTTATGAAGCGGATGATTGTATTGGTACTTTAGCTACTAAATTTAAAGAAGAACATGAGGTTCTAATTTTAACTGGGGATCAAGATATTCTTCAGCTTATTGACCAGAATATAAAAGTTATTCTTCTTCAAAAAGGGTATGGAAATTATGAGACATATCATGCAGACTTATTTTATGAAAAAAAAGGTATAAAACCAAATCAAATGGTAGATTTAAAAGCTTTAATGGGCGATTCTAGCGATAATTACCCAGGGGTACGTGGAATAGGAGAAAAAACCGCAACTAAACTTTTAAGTCAGTATGTATCTATCGAAGGTATTTTAGAAAATATCCATGCATTACCGAAAGGGCAACGTACTAAAATTGAACAAGATCTAGAACTACTTCACTTATCAAGAAAGTTAGCTAAAATACATTGTGAAGTTCCAGTAAATTGTTCAATAGATGATTCTGCCTTGACTATAAATCGTACTAAAGTAATTGAGAAATTTAATGAACTTGAATTTAAAGGCCTTGATAAATTAATAGGATAGAAGTGGGTAAAACTCCTTTTTCTTTAAATGAATAATTTGGGGTATTATGTACCAATATAGAAGATGTTATTTGTTTAAACATGAAAGAGGAGGATTACCTATGGAACAACAATCATTACATGACATTGTACAGCAAGCACAAAAAATGACAAATGAGGCATATCACAAAAAAGATGATGCTGAAAATTTATTAAGGCAATGTGAAGAACAGTTACAAAGAGCATTAAATGTTGCCCAACAGCAAGTAAAGATGGGGCATGTTCTACAGCAAATTCAAGATGCACAAAATGCAGTTGAACAAGCCAAAAATGCTGCTACCCAAATTCATACAAATCGAGAAGTTGCGTTAAACTCGGTTGAACAGGCTGTCCGTGCATGTAATCAAATTCAAGTATAATAATAAAAGGACTGACATAAGAGAATTACTTGTCAGTCCTTTTATTATTTACAACATTTTTTCTACTTATATTCTATTTAGGCTTCATCATCTTAACACGGTAAATTTGATGATACAGTTTATTAAGTATAGTTGCCCCGGGTATACGATATTACTAAATAAACTCTGCAATTAGTTAGAATACGTATTTTATAGCTTAGCACGTTGGGGAATTTAATTTTCCATAAAAAATTTACAAAAGTTTTCTGGAAAAGTGAATAGAATATACAGATACAAGTGTTTTAGTTAAAGTTTGTTTAGATTCTATTTTTAATAGTATAGTATCACGAATATATACATGTTAATGTGAATAATAAAGGATGATACATATATGGACAGTCTTTCACTCTCAAATATTATGATTATACTGGTTTTCTTTGCAACAATTTCTGGTGGAGTACTAGGGAAGGTTGCTGTAGTTATATTTGAAAAAAATATAGACCTATTATTTATTTTTTGTGGTGGATTGTTAGTTGGAATAATCGGGTTTGAGTTGATACCACATACTTTGGAGCATTACAGTCCGATTGGAATGTTAATTGGTTGTTTAGTAGGGTTATTATTAATGATACTCTTAGATTTGTTTATATCTTCGTTACTTTCAAAGCTAGAACTAAATGGAGATAATACAAGAACGTTTGTTTTTTTATTTATGGCAATTGCTTTTCATAATATACCCACTGGGATGGCAGTAGGTACAAGTATGACTGTCAATGCTTTCGAAGGTACATTGTTATTTGCGGCTATATTTTTACATCATATACCTGAAGGTTTAACACTAATGTTAACTTTGTTAAGAGCTAAACACTCAATGATTTTGTTTATGTTAGTCTCCTTTTTATTAGCAGCAGTATTAGGTGTGGGGTATAATTTAGGTGAATATATAAGCAACAATATTCAGCTTAATTCAGTTTTCATGGGCATTGCAATAGTTACATTGTCATATGTAGGCTTTTATGAAATTTTATGGAAAATGAAAAAAAGAGTCACTTTGTTAAAGTTTATAGGGATGCTATTTTTCAGTATCATAGTAATGGTAATAGTAATTAGGTTAGTTCATTAAAGACTTAATAACTAAGGTTTAATTTATTATAAGCTATTTTGAATGAATTTTTTCTTAAAGTTCAGGGTCCTACTTCATATTTTAGATAAAGTCTACATAGGATGAAACAATGAAGAAGAAATGCAAGGAGTGATTACATGGTTCATTTTGGATCAAAGGGCTATTATGTAAAATTACTCAAAGATCAAAATATTAGATTAATTGATGGTAAAAGACTAGAATCTTATAAAACTCATTATTTAGCAAACTACTACTTCAGCATAATAAATGAAAAGAATAAGTAAAGCTAATAACTAATATATATAATTCTCCCTTATTTACAATTATTATTAGTCTAAGTGATATAGACCACACCATTTATTTGCTTTATACGCCATAATAAGTGATGTAAACAACAACAAGATTAGGGAGGAACAAAAAATGTTAAAATTCGCAGCAAAAATAAATGCACCAGACTTTCCGCCAAGAGAAAAGCACCCAATGATTTTTAAAACTTTTGATGAATTAAATTCAGGCGAATTTATGGAACTTTCAAATGACCATGATCCACGTCCCTTACAATATCAATTTATGATGGAAAGAGCCGATCAATTTACCTGGGAATACTTAGAACAAGGTCCAGATGTATGGCGTGTAGCTATAGGAAAAAAATAACATCATAAACTATCCCTCGAACTAGGGGATAGTTTTTATTTATGGTTAAGTAATGGGTGAGGAACAAATCAGAATCGTATACTGACAGTAGAAGGAACACATGGGGATTTAAATCACAGTCGGGCAGAATAAATCGGGAAATTAGTAGTAATAGATGACCTGCCTGCTGGATGTAGAGAGCCTGAGAATGTGTAGTATGATATAAAAATATAAACTGAGGATGTAAAATTATGATTAAACGCTGGTTATTAGGAAATTTATTAATTGCGTTGTTAGTAATTGTCTGGAGTTATTGGAATCGAGAATATGTATCGCCAATTATACTTTCAGGACAAACAATAGCAATCGCAGCTGTCATCTTATTTTTAGTTAATTTCAATATGTATTTTGTATTATTAATGATACGTAAAGGGAAAAATAAAGAGGTTAAAAAGAAACTAGCATTATTTTCTCGGAAAATGATGAAATTACATGTACCTCTCGCTATAACAGCTGTTGCACTTATTATCATACATGCTTTTATAATGGGTGTTTTCCATCCTATTGGTTTGATTACACTTAAAAAAATAAGTGGAATAGTAGCTATTGCCGTTTTATATGTTCATCTGTTTAGTGGTTGGTTAAGACGGAAAAAAGCAACTGGCTTTCGAAGGAAATTCCATGCATCAATCTCGTTTGTCTTTTTCTTTTTTATGTTTTTACATTTGATGGTATGAAGAAAAAATCGGTGGGGTGCTTTGTATTGACTTTTTACGTTTTACTATATTGAAATATAATGAAAACCCGTTTTATTTCTGCTTTCTTTAGTATATATTCAGCATTATATGTATTAAGGTAGCCTTATTCCTACACTCATAAATTCTATTGAACTTACTTCTCTGGCTATTACATACTATTTAATAAATTGTACATAATAATACAGCCTTGGAGGTGAAAGTATGGAATCTGATAAATTTGAGGAAATATATAATGAATATAGAAATCAAAGTGAACAACAAGCTGTAGAAGAAATCAATGAATCCACAACAAAGGACTCCATCGAAGCAGTTCGAAAAAATGAAGATGGAGATATAATCGCCTTCAAAATGAAAAGTGGAAGAGAGTTAGACTATGTAACTGCTTTGAATGAAGCTAAAACGGGTATGATAGCACATGTGGATGTCTTCCATAAATACGGCCGCGATATTATTAGAAGTGAACCTTATGGTATAAAAGATAATAATCTGGATAATCTACCTACATTTTAAGAGGAATTACACCGAAGGGTGGATCCTTTTGGTGTAATTCTATATATAGAAGATATTTGAGTTATTCCCTTTTTGGAAACTATTACTTGTAGATTAAAATGAAATCAATTGTTATTATAAGTATCTATCAAGTTCAACAGCAGTTATAAAGTTAAAAATTCTTTTTGAAAAACTTATTGACTTCTATGAAATTGTTGTGATATACTAACTCTTGTCGCTGTAACAAGCGAATGAGAAAATGATGTTCTTTGAAAACTAAACAAAATGTCAAGCGTGCAAAACAAGTTGAACTCTAAGTTCAACAACCAAGTCAGTTTAAGTTTGAGCAATCAAACCCTTTTCGGAGAGTTTGATCCTGGCTCAGGACGAACGCTGGCGGCGTGCCTAATACATGCAAGTCGAGCGGATGACGAGGAGCTTGCTCCTCTGATTCAGCGGCGGACGGGTGAGTAACACGTGGGCAACCTGCCTGTAAGACTGGGATAACTTCGGGAAACCGGAGCTAATACCGGATAATCTCTTAAACCACATGGTTTAAGAATAAAAGATGGTTTTGGCTATCACTTACAGATGGGCCCGCGGCGCATTAGCTAGTTGGTGAGGTAACGGCTCACCAAGGCGACGATGCGTAGCCGACCTGAGAGGGTGATCGGCCACACTGGGACTGAGACACGGCCCAGACTCCTACGGGAGGCAGCAGTAGGGAATCTTCCGCAATGGACGAAAGTCTGACGGAGCAACGCCGCGTGAGCGATGAAGGCCTTCGGGTCGTAAAGCTCTGTTGTTAGGGAAGAACACGTACCAGTTAACTGCTGGTACCTTGACGGTACCTAACCAGAAAGCCACGGCTAACTACGTGCCAGCAGCCGCGGTAATACGTAGGTGGCAAGCGTTGTCCGGAATTATTGGGCGTAAAGCGCGCGCAGGCGGTTTCTTAAGTCTGATGTGAAAGCCCCCGGCTCAACCGGGGAGGGTCATTGGAAACTGGGAAACTTGAGTGCAGAAGAGGAGAGTGGAATTCCACGTGTAGCGGTGAAATGCGTAGAGATGTGGAGGAACACCAGTGGCGAAGGCGACTCTCTGGTCTGTAACTGACGCTGAGGCGCGAAAGCGTGGGGAGCGAACAGGATTAGATACCCTGGTAGTCCACGCCGTAAACGATGAGTGCTAAGTGTTGGAGGGTTTCCGCCCTTCAGTGCTGCAGCTAACGCATTAAGCACTCCGCCTGGGGAGTACGGTCGCAAGACTGAAACTCAAAGGAATTGACGGGGGCCCGCACAAGCGGTGGAGCATGTGGTTTAATTCGAAGCAACGCGAAGAACCTTACCAGGTCTTGACATCCTCTGCTACTTCTAGAGATAGAAGGTTCCCCTTCGGGGGACAGAGTGACAGGTGGTGCATGGTTGTCGTCAGCTCGTGTCGTGAGATGTTGGGTTAAGTCCCGCAACGAGCGCAACCCTTGTCCTTAGTTGCCAGCATTCAGTTGGGCACTCTAAGGAGACTGCCGGTGACAAACCGGAGGAAGGTGGGGATGACGTCAAATCATCATGCCCCTTATGACCTGGGCTACACACGTGCTACAATGGATGGTACAAAGGGTTGCGAGACCGCGAGGTTGAGCCAATCCCATAAAGCCATTCTCAGTTCGGATTGTAGGCTGCAACTCGCCTACATGAAGCTGGAATCGCTAGTAATCGCGGATCAGCATGCCGCGGTGAATACGTTCCCGGGCCTTGTACACACCGCCCGTCACACCACGAGAGTTTGTAACACCCGAAGTCGGTGGGGTAACCTTTTGGAGCCAGCCGCCTAAGGTGGGACAGATGATTGGGGTGAAGTCGTAACAAGGTAGCCGTATCGGAAGGTGCGGCTGGATCACCTCCTTTCTAAGGAAGAATTACGAAGACGCGCTTAGACATTTTGTTTAGTTTTGAGAGAGCATTCTCTCTATATTGTTCTTTGAAAACTAGATAGCAATAACATTCATATTTACTGTAGAAAAGTTCTTATTAAAATCTTGATGATTAAGATCATCTTAGGTTAAGTGAATAAGGGCGCACGGTGAATGCCTTGGCACTAGGAGCCGATGAAGGACGGGACTAACACCGATATGCTTCGGGGAGCTGTAAGTAAGCTTTGATCCGGAGATTTCCGAATGGGGAAACCCACTGTTCGTAATGGAACAGGATCTGTACCTGAATACATAGGGTACTGAAGGCAGACCCGGGGAACTGAAACATCTAAGTACCCGGAGGAAGAGAAAGCAAACGCGATTTCCTGAGTAGCGGCGAGCGAAACGGAAGAAGCCCAAACCAAGAGGCTTGCCTCTTGGGGTTGTAGGACACTCTATACGGAGTTACAAAGGAACGAAGTAGGTGAAGTGGTTTGGAAAGACCAGCCGAAGAAGGTAACAGCCCTGTAGCTGAAACTTCGTTCTCTCTTGAGTGGATCCTGAGTACGGCGGGACACGTGAAATCCCGTCGGAAGCTGGGAGGACCATCTCCCAAGGCTAAATACTCCCTAGTGACCGATAGTGAACCAGTACCGTGAGGGAAAGGTGAAAAGCACCCCGGAAGGGGAGTGAAAGAGATCCTGAAACCGTGTGCCTACAAGTAGTTGGAGCCCATTTATGGGTGACAGCGTGCCTTTTGTAGAATGAACCGGCGAGTTACGATCCCGTGCAAGGTTAAGTCGAAGAGACGGAGCCGCAGCGAAAGCGAGTCTGAATAGGGCGATTGTAGTACGTGGTCGTAGACCCGAAACCAGGTGATCTACCCATGTCCAGGGTGAAGTCCAGGTAACACTGGATGGAGGCCCGAACCCACGCACGTTGAAAAGTGCGGGGATGAGGTGTGGGTAGCGGAGAAATTCCAATCGAACTTGGAGATAGCTGGTTCTCCCCGAAATAGCTTTAGGGCTAGCCTTAAGGTAAGAGTCTTGGAGGTAGAGCACTGATTGGACTAGGGGCCCCCATCGGGTTACCGAATTCAGTCAAACTCCGAATGCCAAAGACTTATCCTTAGGAGTCAGACTACGAGTGATAAGGTCCGTGGTCAAGAGGGAAACAGCCCAGATCACCAGCTAAGGTCCCAAAGTATACGTTAAGTGGCAAAGGATGTGGAGTTGCTTAGACAACCAGGATGTTGGCTTAGAAGCAGCCACCATTTAAAGAGTGCGTAATAGCTCACTGGTCGAGTGACTCTGCGCCGAAAATGTAACGGGGCTAAACGTATCACCGAAGCTGTGGATTGACACTTACGTGTCAGTGGTAGGGGAGCGTTCTAAGGGCTTTGAAGCTAGACCGGAAGGACTAGTGGAGCGCTTAGAAGTGAGAATGCCGGTGTGAGTAGCGAAAAGACAAGTGAGAATCTTGTCCATCGAAAGCCTAAGGTTTCCTGAGGAAGGCTCGTCCGCTCAGGGTTAGTCGGGACCTAAGCCGAGGCCGAAAGGCGTAGGCGATGGCCAACAGGTTGATATTCCTGTACCACCTCTTTACCGTTTGAGCAATGGAGGGACGCAGGAGGATAGGGTAAGCGCGCTGTTGGATATGCGCGTCCAAGCAGTTAGGCTGGTAAGTAGGCAAATCCGCTTACCACATAAGCTGAGCTGTGATGGCGAGGGAAATATAGTACCGAAGTTCCTGATTCCACACTGCCAAGAAAAGCTTCTAGCGAGGTAGAAGGTGCCCGTACCGCAAACCGACACAGGTAGGCGAGGAGAGAATCCTAAGATGCGCGAGAGAACTCTCGTTAAGGAACTCGGCAAAATGACCCCGTAACTTCGGGAGAAGGGGTGCTCTGATAGCGTGCAAGCGCGAGAGAGCCGCAGTGAATAGGCCCAAGCGACTGTTTAGCAAAAACACAGGTCTCTGCGAAGCCGCAAGGCGAAGTATAGGGGCTGACACCTGCCCGGTGCTGGAAGGTTAAGAGGAGAGGTTATCCTTTTCGGAGAAGCTTTGAATCGAAGCCCCAGTAAACGGCGGCCGTAACTATAACGGTCCTAAGGTAGCGAAATTCCTTGTCAGGTAAGTTCTGACCCGCACGAAAGGTGTAACGATTTGGGCACTGTCTCAACGAGAGACTCGGTGAAATCATAGTACCTGTGAAGATGCAGGTTACCCGCGACAGGACGGAAAGACCCCGTGGAGCTTTACTGCAACCTGATATTGAATTTTGGTACAGCTTGTACAGGATAGGTAGGAGCCTGAGAAGCCGGAGCGCCAGCTTCGGTGGAGGCATCGGTGGGATACTACCCTGGCTGTATTGAAATTCTAACCCGCGCCCCTGATCGGGGCGGGAGACAGTGTCAGGTGGGCAGTTTGACTGGGGCGGTCGCCTCCTAAAGAGTAACGGAGGCGCCCAAAGGTTCCCTCAGAATGGTTGGAAATCATTCGTAGAGTGTAAAGGCACAAGGGAGCTTGACTGCGAGACCTACAAGTCGAGCAGGGACGAAAGTCGGGCTTAGTGATCCGGTGGTTCCGCATGGAAGGGCCATCGCTCAACGGATAAAAGCTACCCCGGGGATAACAGGCTTATCTCCCCCAAGAGTCCACATCGACGGGGAGGTTTGGCACCTCGATGTCGGCTCATCGCATCCTGGGGCTGTAGTCGGTCCCAAGGGTTGGGCTGTTCGCCCATTAAAGCGGTACGCGAGCTGGGTTCAGAACGTCGTGAGACAGTTCGGTCCCTATCCGTCGTGGGCGTCGGAAATTTGAGAGGAGCTGTCCTTAGTACGAGAGGACCGGGATGGACACACCGCTGGTGTACCAGTTGTTCTGCCAAGAGCATCGCTGGGTAGCTATGTGTGGACGGGATAAGTGCTGAAAGCATCTAAGCATGAAGCCCCCCTCAAGATGAGATTTCCCATTACTTTAAGTAAGTAAGATCCCTCAGAGATGATGAGGTAGATAGGTTCGAGGTGGAAGCATGGCGACGTGTGGAGCTGACGAATACTAATCGATCGAGGACTTAACCAAATAAACCAGTAAATATGAATGCTTGTTATCTAGTTTTGAGGGAACAATCCTCAAAATTAATATGTTTGGTGACGATAGCGAAGAGGTCACACCCGTTCCCATTCCGAACACGGAAGTTAAGCTCTTCAGCGCCGATGGTAGTTGGGGGCTGCCCCCCTGTGAGAGTAGGACGTTGCCAAGCAAAGACAAGGAGTAGCAGAGATGCTGCTCTTTTTAGTGAATCAGAAAGTGAAACGCAAATAACGGAATAGATGTCCGGATACATTTCAATATCGGACAAAAAAGCCCTTATTAGCATAAAAACGGCAGTCTTTATAAGTTTACCGGACAATATATCCTCTATTAACCAAAAAACAAAAGAGAGTACGTCCTCATTCGTGCAATAGCGGAGTAAAAGTCCGTGAAACGCAAATAACGGAATAAATGTCTGTAACCTTTTCAAAAGCGGACAAAAAAGCCCTTATTAGCACAAAAACGGCAGTCTTTATAAGTTTACCGGACAATAAATCCTCTATTAACCAAAAAACAAAAGAAAGTACGTCCTCATTCGTGCAATAGCGGAGTAAAAGTCCGTGAAACGCAAAAAAACCTTTGTGAAACGCAAATAACGGTATAGATGTCCGGATATATTTCAAAAGCGGACAAAAAAGCCCTTATTTACACAAAAGTGGCAGTCATTATAAGTTTACCGGACAATAAATCCTCTATTAACCAAAAAACGAAAGAAAGTACGTCCTCATTCGTGCAGTAGCGGAGCAAAAGTCCGTGAAACGCAAAAAAACCTCTGTGAAACGCAAATAACGGTATAGATGTCCGGATACATTTCAAAAGCGGACAAAAAAGCCCTTATTTACAAAAAGTGGCAGTCATTATAAGTTTACCGGATAATAAATCCTCTATTAACCAAATAAACCAGTGAATATGAATGCTTGTTATCTAGTTTTGAGGGAACAATCCTCAAAATTAATATGTTTGGTGACGATAGCGAAGAGGTCACACCCGTTCCCATTCCGAACACGGAAGTTAAGCTCTTCAGCGCCGATGGTAGTTGGGGGCTGTCCCCCTGTGAGAGTAGGACGTTGCCAAGCAAAGAGAAGGAGTAGCAGAGATGCTGCTCTTTTTTGCATATTAAGAGCTAAATTAAACCGTAAGGTCCTAAAAGTAGAAATTAAGGTTTGGAATAAGGCAATATTTAAACCCGAGGGTTGTGAGGAGCAAGGTGAACAAGGAGATAAACGAGAGAGAACCGGGAGGTATGATACATCCGCCGAGGACAGTACGAGGTGCAGGTTACGCAGAGATCCGCCGCTCTTCGCAAGCCGAGGTAAGAGCACAGAAGACAAGTTCTAGCGCCAAGTTGGGTTGTCTCCCTGTAAGAGTAGTATCTTGCCAAGCTAGAACAGAGTAGTAGTGATGTTTAATTATTTTATGGATTTAGACTAGGATGATACGAAAAGGATCTTTATAATATAAGATTAGGGTAAAGTGGAATAAAGAAAACAGAAAGAGCTTATATAGAACTGTTTGTGATTATATTTCAGTAATTAGAACAGGAAAGCTTTATACATAAAGGAACTGACTATTAAATAGAGAAAAAGAAAAAAGTGGCACAAAAGTGCAACTCCTTTCAAGGCTTAAGCAATAATTAATTTTGATTTCCTAAATTATAGAGTTCCAATTTAAATTGTTCCGTTAACTCATAGCCCTCTTGTACTAGTTGGCTATCTCCATTAGAGATTCCGTCAATTTGAAATTTAAGACCATCTATTAAATGCTCTATCTTTTTTGAGAATAAATTAATAAATTCTTGTAACTCAGCATCTTTAGTTTGTAAAAGGGCTGTTTTATTTAGTAATAATTCAAGCTCCTGCTTAGCGATTACCATTGCGTCTAATGCATCATCTAGCGCATCTTCTTTTTGGAATTCAGTTATTAATATATCTAATTCCTCCATAACGCGCTTTCCTTCCTGTATATAATTACTCAGCATTTTTAGACTTTCTTTATCTTCTTGTGAAAGGTTTGTTACATTCATATCAAGAGGTTTATTATTAGGGGATGCATTTGTAGTTACAATTTTTGATGAACATCCGACTAGCAGAAATAAAATAATCGAAAAAATAAAACCTAGTTTCATTTATTTACCACCTTTTTAAAATAGGTATAGAATAATATATGTCTGCTTGTACAATTTTATGAGAGGATACTTGAAAAAAACACACCCAGTAGGTGTGTTTAGTTTATTAATGCTTGTAACGGTGCTGGAATCCTACCACCACGACTAATAAGTTTATCTGAATTAAAAGGATTTACACCAATAACAGGCGCACGTCCGAGTAAGCCTCCAAACTCTACCATATCTCCTTCCTTTTTTCCGGGGACAGGTATTACTCTGACAGCAGTAGTTTTCTTATTTATCATACCAATTGCTGCTTCATCAGCTATAATAGCTGATAAAGTAGAGGCAGTTACATCGCCTGATAGTGCTATCATATCCAAACCAACGGAGCAGACACATGTCATAGCTTCAAGCTTAGCTAAAGAAAGGGCGCCATCTACAATTCCTTTAATCATGCCATTATCCTCACTTACAGGGATAAATGCTCCGCTAAGTCCACCAACATAAGAACTAGCCATTGCGCCCCCTTTTTTTACAGCATCATTCATTAACGCAAGAGAAGCAATTGTACCATGCGTCCCGACACGCTCGAGTCCTATTTCTTCCAGTATCTCTGCCACGCTATCATTAATCGCATTAGTAGGAGCTAGTGATAGATCCATAATTCCAAATGGGACATTTAGGCGCTCTGCTACAATACGCCCAATTAATTCACCAGCGCGGGTAATTTTAAAGGCTGTTTTTTTAATTACATCTGATACTTGACCTAAATCAGCATCTGGATAACGGCGAAGTGCATTTAATACAACACCTGGACCGCTTACGCCTATATTGATAACAGCTTCACCTTCTCCAGAGCCATGAAACGCACCTGCCATAAATGGGTTATCTTCTACAGGATTGCAGAAAACAACCAGTTTGGCACAAGCAAGGCCATTTTGATCCTTTGTATTTTCTGCAGCAGTTTTAATGATTTCCCCCATTTGACGAACTGCATCCATATTAATTCCAGTTTTAGTAGTCGCTACAGAAATAGATGAACAAACACGATCTGTAACTGTTAATGCCACAGGTAAAGCATCTAAAAGAGTTTGATCACTTTTGGTAATTCCCTTATGTAAAAGCGCAGAATAACCCCCAATAAAATCTACTTCTAGCGTTTTGGCTGCTTTATCAAGTGTTTTTGCTAATTCTATTGCTTGTTCTTTAGTGGCAGACCCTAGAATCTCTGCTACAGGTGTAATTGAAATCCTCTTATTAATGATAGGTATTCCATACTCTCTGCTGACATCTTCGGCAACTTCTTTTAAGCGGTTAGCATAAGTTGTTATTTTGTCATAGACCTTTTTATTCATTTTATCAAAATCAGAATCAGCACAATCACGTAGATTAATCCCCATTGTTACTGTACGAATATCCAAATTTTCCATTTGGACCATGCGGATTGTCTCCATCATTTCATCGATGGCAATGCTCATTTTCATTTGTTATACCCCCCTATTAAACGCGATGCATCGCTTGGAATATTTCTTCAAGTTGTATATTAATTTTGAGTCCCATCTCTTTGCTAATGGTATCGAATTGTTTTTGAAGGGTATCGAGGTTTTCAATTTCTGATACATCGACAAGCATCATCATTGTGAAAAAGTCCTGCAGTATAGTTTGACTTATATCAAGTATATTGACAGCATTATCTGCCAAGACATTTGTTACTTTTGCTATAATCCCAACTTGGTCCTTGCCTATTACACTTACAACAGCACGTCGTTTGTTCATTAAAATCACCTCATATAGTTAAATAGATAAAAACATAAAACTATTAATAAGATTAATACGGATTTAGGTTTTAGTTACAATAAAACTATACAATACCCAGTGGAGGCTAAGTATAAAAAAGATCGGACACGCCGCCAAACCCAGTAAACAATTAAATAATCGTGGTAAGTATGCTCTATTCTTTTATACTTTTGCCTGAGATAAAATGCCTTAGCGCTATATCTTGAACAGTCTCCCCTGAACCTACAGCTATTATAAGTGCGATCATAACATCCAAGCTGTATATATCTAGTATTGTTTCAAACCACTTTCTCTATTACATTTAAAATAATAGAACATTTTTATTGAGAAAGATATTGTTTAACCATACAATTAAGTTAAATTCAATCTTAGCCATAACTTATGAATTATAGCGAATATATAATAATTCTTTTGAATTTTAGGTTATTTTTGAAATTACATACTACTCTTTATTCAGGCTTAGATAATAAAGGAGGAACAAAAGCATGATTTCACTAATAAATGTATCTTACCGTAGAGATGGCAGGAAAATAATTGAAAATATAAATTGGGATATGAAAAGCGGGGAAAATTGGGCTATTCTAGGTTTAAACGGGGCAGGGAAAACCACTCTATTAAATATCATCACTGGATACACATGGCCCTCAACGGGTGAGGTTACGGTGCTAGGTAAGAAGTTTGGAACCTACCCAGTCTTTGAAGTTCGTAAGCAAATTGGTTTTGTCAGTTCCTCTATGAATGAAATGATACATGGGTATGATTATGCAGAGAACATTGTTTTGAGTGGTAAGTATGCTTCCATAGGACTATATGAAAATCCTGAGCAAGAGGATATTGATTATGCACTAGCTTTACTTGAGAAATTTCGTTGCAATTACTTAATTCACCGTTCTTATGAGACATTATCACAAGGTGAAAAACAAAAGGTTCTAATTATGCGGGCATTAATGGCGAAACCTAAATTACTAATTTTAGATGAACCTTGTGCAGGGTTAGATGTCCTTGCTCGTGAACAGGTTTTAGAGTTAATTGAAATGCTTGCAAACGATCCCGTTTCACCAAATATATTATTAGTTACCCATCATATTGAAGAAATTGTTCCTGGATTTGAATATATGTTGATGCTAAAGGACGGTGAAATTTTTTCAACGGGGAAAACAAAGGATTTGCTAACAAATGAAAAGCTTAGTGAATTTCTAATGAGAAAGGTTAGGATGGACCAGGATGATAATCGTTATTATTTAAGATTTGTTTAGAATAGGTTTGATCTGATAATTCTTCATATCTGGATGGGGGATTATCGTGGTTTTTTAAGATCTTAATAGTCACTTTACAAATGTGTCATTCACTAGAAAAAGTATGATATAATTACGCCATTCTAATTTTGACAACTCTAAAGAGTCAAATGACAAGTTTTTTTTAATAATAAAACTTGCTAGTACTTATCATAGTGTGAACATAAAGACAGCAATTCGCAATTCGGGAGGGGATATGGGAATGCAAATTACTAAAAGAGAAAAATTAATTAAAAGAATTGAAAACCACCTGCGAATTAGAGCACGTCAACTTGTTAAATTTGATACTGAAGAAGAAACACTACAATACGTTGTAGATTCTTTTAGAAATGAACTTCTATGTGACTTTGTAGGGATTATTTTAAAAGAAGAAAATTATTTGGTTTCCAAAGTGTCAAGTGGGGGTTCTGTTCATTTCACAAATTCATTTCCATTGTTGATTGAAAACTGCAACCCTGACCTTTTATTAAAAAGTTTGCGTTTTGAAGGGATAGACAAAGATGTTGATTGCCAGTTTTCAAATTTATTATTTGAAGAAAAAATATCTACATGGTTTACACTACCTTTAAAGGAAGGTAATAGTCACTTCGGATTTTGTGTGATTGGCTTTACTACAGCTGTACCGTTATTTGTAGAAATGGGCCAAATTTTTATTGAATTCGGGAAGGATATTGCAGTAGCTGTTTCCTTAGCTAAAAGAAAAGAAACACAGAAAAATATGATTAAAGGTGTTGAAGGATTAAGTCAAAATCTATTTATAGATTCATCAATTGAAAAGGTTGTAGAAACAGTCGTGGAACGTGCTGGTAAAGGGACTTATGCTAAAGGCGCATGTATTTATTTAATAGATGAACGGGAAAATTGTTTTATATTACAATCTCCTGCATATGGTACTGTGAATCAAACTGAAAAAATATTGATAGATAATGATTATGTTTTAAAACATCATTTCCCATACTTGGAAACACCGGGAGGGCATCAGTTATCTGTACCATTGGTAGTTAATCTAAAAACAATTGGAGTACTACATGTTGAGAACAAGCGAATAGGTGCATTTACTAACGAAGATTTTGAAGTTTTGGAATTATTATCGACACATGTAGCTGCAATCCTAGAGAATGCAAGATTGTATAAAAATGAGAAGGATCATAAGCAACAGCTTCATTCATTATTAGAATATCAACAAAAATTAATTAAGGAGACGGTTGAGCAAGAAAATTTTGATGGGATCACTTCAGCCCTAAGTAAACTATTATCAAAAACTGTAATATTATTTGACCGATTTATGCGTCCAATCGCATATGAGTTAAACAAGATTAAAAAGCCGGATTTGGATTATATTGTAACGTACGCTGCCGAAAATGTTGCTGAAAAGAATAGCTATGAATTGGAAATAAATATCGAGGGTCGGCCTATACAATTTAGGATTTGGCCAGTCAATGGTGCAGGCGAACTTCTGGGTTATTTAGCAATTAAAATTCCCACAGGTGAATTTGATGAATTTCACCGACTAAGTATTGAACTTTCGTTAAATGTTTATTCAGTTCAATTTATTAAGCAAAAGCTTGTATTTGATACGAAAGAGCAGGTAAAGGACAGTTTTATTAATAAATTATTAGTAGAAAAAATTGAAAATCCTGAAAGCATTATTCAATATGCCAACTTGTTTAATTGGGATATACAAAACGAATATAGAGTTTCGGTTTTAACAATTTTACTAGATGAACAGGAACTAGCAAATACTAATCTATTAGAACAGCAAGCGAAGAAAACGCTAATTTGGGAAAATTTAAAGACAAAATTAAGTATTTTCGACCAAGATTTTATTATTGCAAATAAGGGTGAAGAGTACATTATATTTGTCCCAACAGTAAAGGAAGGTAGCGACACTACAAAATACTGGACAAAGATTTATTCTTATATGAAAAGTTGGGTCAAAAAAGAAAGTATCCCATGTAATATCTTATTAGGGATAGGTGGAAAAACGAAGGATTTAAATGACTATTATAATTGCTATCAACAGGGAGTACAAACACTAAATGTTGTTATGCACCGTTTTAATAAAACAGGATTTGCTTTTTTTGATAATCTAGGTGCTTATACATTACTTTATCATTTGAGAGAGAAAGATGTGACAGCGCTTTTTATTAATAAACATCTTAAGCCACTACTGCAGTATAAAGATCAAAAAAGTTCAGATTTATTTGATACATTAAGAGTTTTTCTTCAGCAAAATGGAAGTATTAAAGAAACTGCAGATACTTTATTTATACACAGAAGTACGCTGCAATATCGGATGGAAAAAATTCAAAGTTTGTTAGAGGTTGATATTCACGATGCTGAACAACGGTTTAATTTAATGATGGCTTATAAATTATATGATTTATACTATGATTATTCCTAATTATTGAAGGAAAAACCTTTTTTATTTCATGCATGGCACACATATTCATAGATGCCTAGTTATTTTATAATTAAGTATAATTGGAAACGATTACAATTATTTTTAAATATGTTGTTTCTTATTTATTCCTTATTGTTCAAAAGCATTGGTTAACTGGGAGGCACGTAAAATGAGTTATCAAACATTGCAATACCACATAAAAAACCATGTAGCTTATTTGTCAATTGGTTTAATTCCTTACAGTTATTTAATTGATAATAATTTTGATCAGTTGGAGAGAATACTCAATAAAGTTGAAAGGGATAAAGACATAAATGTAGTAGTAATCTCTTTTATAAATGAAACGATAGTGAATTCTGAAAAGACGTTAAAGAACAACAAGAACTGTAATCAGAATACCAAAAGTAATGACTTAAAAGCGAATGCTTTATGTTCTGTTTTAAAGCATGTATCAAAGCCAGTTATAGGGGTAATGAATGGATTAGCCATTAGCAGTGTGCTTGAATTATTATTGGCATGTGATCTTCGAATATGCTCGGATCGAGCAAAATTTGCGTTTCCTGAAATTAATCTTGCTACAATACCTAACAATGGAGGGACACAATATTTACCAAAAATCGTAGGTCAAGCAGCAGCGAAGGAGTTACTCTTCTTTGGACTAATGATTGATGCTAATAGAGCATCAGCAATCAGTCTGGTAAATGCTGTTTTTCCGGATGAGGAACTAATTGCCAAAACAGAATGTTTAGCAGAGAAGTTGGCTAAAAAACCGCCAACAGCAATGAGAATGTTAAAAGAAACATTTAATCTTGTTTCAAATATTGAACTTTATACAGACCTTAAATGAGAGCCATTATATAATGTTCACTGCTCTGAAGCCGAAGGTAAATAAATCGTTAGTTAAAAATCTTATAAAGAGAGGGTCATAGCTTGATAGATTATCTAGGTATTGAACGTATAACAATAAACCTCCCGTTTAGATTAAATCATGTGCATTGTTTTCTTGCTGAAGGGGAGAATGGTTGGAAAGTAATAGACACTGGTTTGCATAATGAATCAGCAGTGCAAGCTTGGAAGGAACACATTACAAATAAAAAAATTTCGGATATTATTATTACTCATTATCATCCAGATCATTTTGGATATGCGGGGCAATTGCAAAGACTAACTTCAGCAAATGTTTGGATGACTGAGTGTGATTCCATCCTAAGTCGAGAATTATGGTCTAGCGAGGCAAGCGAAAAGCTTACGCATCTATACAAAGAATGTGGGTTCTCTCCGGAGACTGTAGGGAAATTAGCAAATGTAAATCCGCAAATCTATCCTTTTCCTGAGATAACAGGTTATTTAGATGAAGGCGATCAAATCAAGTTTGGAAAGTTTGAATATGAAATTATTTATACGCCAGGCCATGCAGACGGGCTATTTTGTTTATATAATAAAGAAAAAAGTATATTACTTTCAACTGATCATATCTTACCCGAAATAACACCAAATATCTCTCTGAAATTTACAGGCGAAAAAAACCCTTTAGGTTCTTATTTTGCATCATTAGCAAAAATTAAAGCACTTAATGTAGATTTTGCAGTTCCTTCACATGGAGACCCTTTTTATAATGTCAATCAAAGGATCCAGGAAATAGAAGATCACCACATTGAAAGGTTAGAAAAAATGCTAGAAATTATTTCTACTCCTAAAACTGCAATGGAAGTATGTAAGGAAATATTTAGAAGAGATCTAACATTACATGAGTTACGGTTTGCAATAGGGGAAACTCTATCGCATTTAGAGTACCTAATTGACCAAAATAAATGTAAAAAGGAAATGATTAATGAAATATGGTACTATTGTAAAAATTAAATGTAGGCGTTTCCTCTATAAGTTGATCATAAAATGATCAACTTTTTTTTGCGTTTTACCACAAATAATAAATACTACCAAACAGTTGTTAAACAGCATGTAGAATAATATAAAACCCATCGAACTATTTTTCAGTAATTTGAATGAAAAATATAGCAGTAATTCGTTTATTGTGTAGGTATTTTTTTGCGAATTAATATCCTATAATAAATTTACAGAAAATAAAGAATTCCTAGAATAATCATACAGCAGAATGGTGAGTTTAATATAATCTTTAGGAGGAGTAAATGTTAAAGGTATGTTATCAGTTGTTCTAAGAAACAAAGGTTCCAAAACAGTTTTCCTTCGGAGAGAGCTTGAATCTAATAAGTGTTTTTGAAAGTGCTTTCTTAATTCATCATTAATAGATTACAAGCACAAGCTCTAGTGAGAATTAAAATGACTACAAATCTTGAATTGAATAAAGAAGTTGCACCACCATTATTATTAATACAGCTTGTACGAGCTGGTAGGTTAGGGAAGAAGACAGGACCTGGCTTCTATGACTACGACAATCAATAATGGACAGGAGAGAATTGACATGAATCTTGAATTAATTAGCTGCGAAATTGAAAGTAATGTAGCAGTTGTAACTATTAATCGTCCGCCAATGAATCCATTAAATACAACTGTTTTCTCCGAATTAAGTACGTTAATGGCCGAACTTGATACAAATAAAGCGGTAAGGGCTGTAATTCTAACAGGTAGTGGGGAGAAAGCTTTTGTGGCAGGGGCTGATATTTATCAAATGATGACTCTATCTACGATAGGTATGATGGAAATGAATAAGATTTCACGAACAGTTTTTAGCCAAATTGAAAACCTTTCCAAGCCAGTTATCGCAGCTATTAATGGCTTAACTCTTGGCGGTGGATTAGAACTTGCTTTAGTATGTGACTTCCGTATTACCTCAGAAAAAGCAAGATTTGCATTCCCAGAGATTGGATTAGGTATTATTCCGGGTGGGGGCGGTACACAGCGGCTTCAACGAATTGTAGGGCAAGGAATTGCTAAAGAACTACTATTTTTCGGGGAAATGTTTGATGCACAAAGAGCTTTGGATATAAATTTAGTGCATAAAGTGGTCCCGGTTGAGGAAGTGTTACAAACAGCTAAAGAATGGGCAGCTAAGTTAGCTGAAAAGCCTGTGATTGCTTTACGTCTGTTGAAAACAGCTGTTAATACAGGGGCAAATGTTGACCTAGAGTCAGGTTTATCAATTGAAAGTGCTTGTTTTGGAAATGCATTTGCTACAGAAGATCGCAAAGAAGGGATGCAAGCCTTTGCTGAAAAGAGAAAACCAGTCTATACAGGCCGTTAAACCTGTATTTGTTTGGAGGAAAGTATCTCAATGAATGAATATAGATTTGATGTGAAATGGGGAGCCACTGATGCTGCTGGTATTGTTTTTTATCCTAATTTTTATAAATGGATGGATGAAGCTACACATAACCTTTTTGTAAATAGTGGCTATCAACTTTCAAAACTGTTTGCAGAAGAAAGTATAGGGATACCTTTGCTAGAAGCTAATTGCCAGTTTAAATCACCTCTCCGTTTTGAAGACTATGTTACTGTTCGTACTTCCATTAGGGAAATACGTAATAAAGTGCTAATACTAGACCATGTATTTAGTAAAAGGGATATAGAAGTAGCGATTGGCTATGAGGTACGTGCTTGGACTAGATTTGGAACAATTCCAAAAGCGGAACCTGTTCCGCTTGAAATACAAAATGCGCTTGGATATCAGAAATCATCTATTTAATCTGTTGTTATAGCTTTAAAACAATAAATAAAAAAATAAAATGGGGGTCATAGTATGGCTACATGGTTAAAAAAGAGAATGTTGGCTACTAGTCTATTACTTGTTTTTGTTTTAATGATGGCAGCATGCGGAGGTCAATTTGCAACAGAATCTAATTCAAGTAGTAGTAGCAGTAGTGAAAGTCAATCTAGTGGTGAAACAGAGGAAGAGGTGATCAAGATTGGTGCAATTTTTGCTGAAACTGGTCCAGCCTCTACTCTTGGTAAGACGCAAGCAAATTACGTGAAGGTACTTCAAAAACAACTAGACGAAGAAGGAACAATTAATGGGAAGAAGATTGAAATCATTATGCAAGACTATGAAACTGACGATACAAAAGCCGTAGTTGCAGCTGATAAATTGATTTCTGAAGGTGTGGTAGCTGTTGTCGGCGCTACTCAAGCAAGTACATCAATGGCAATTTTACCAAAAGTAACAGCAGCAGGGATTCCATTAATGACTGTTGCTCCTGTTGCACCAGAAACAGAAGGGATCTATCAAATGGCACCTAGTAATATAACTAGTAGTGAGATGATGGTTGATTTCTTGAAGAAACGTAACATAACAAAAGTTGCTTGGATAAATGCGCGCGATGGTTTTGGTGTTGATGGTCTTCCATATTTTGAAGAAGCAGCAAAACAAAATAATATTGAAATCGTAGCTCATGAAGAATTTGATGCTACAGCAACAGACATGACAATTCAATTGACGAATATACGCAAAAGCAACCCTGAAGCAATTATCGTATGGTCAAGAACACCTGGTGCCGGAATTGTTGCACGAAATTTCAAATCACTTGGCTTTGATATTCCAATGATTCAATCGAGTGCGTCTGCTAACCAAGGATTCTTAGACCAAGTAAAGGATAATAATGAAAATATTTTTGTAATTGGTAGTAAATTAAGTGTTGTTGATCAATTACCTGATGGTGATCAAAAAGATCGCTTAGCCAAGTTACGAGAAGATTATCGTGCTGTTCACAACAGTGATCCAGATAACTTTACAGCACACGCTGCCGATGGTTTTAATTTAATTCTTGAAGCAATAAGAGCTGGAAATACAACTCCTGAAGCAATTCATGAATACTTCAAGAACGAAGTTACTGAACATCCTGGCCTGACTGGTACATTCAATCTGCAATCCGATCATGTTGGACCACAGCAAGATGGATTCTCAATACTATCAATCGAGAATAATCAATGGAAATATAACGAATAAAGCTGGAACCAATGGCAGAAGCTACTTCTGCCATTGGTTTTTAAGAAAGGGGCTAATGCAAAATGGATCTGCTCATGCAATATATTGTAACAGGATTAACAGTAGGTAGTATATATGCGTTAATTGCGATTGGCTTTGTAACAATCTATAACATTACTGGAGTTTTAAACTTTGCGCAGGGTGAGTTTGCAATGATAGGTGCCCTTACTTGTATTACATTTGTAAATGCTGGTTTTCCAATGTTCGTTTCTATGATTCTAGCAATTCTAGTCACTGCGCTTATTGGGTTTATCATTGAAAGGACAGCTATTCAGCACGCCAGAAACAGCTCGGTGATGATCCTTATTATTATTACCATTGGATTATCCACATTTCTAAAAGGAATGGGTCTTATCGTTTGGGGATCTTATCCTAAACAACTTGCTCCTATAGTCCAAATGGATTCCATTAACTTCATGGGTGCAGTAATTAATCCTCAGAGTCTTTTTGTATTCGCGGTATTAGGTATACTTCTAACAGTACTATATGTGTTTTTTGATAAAACATACCTAGGATCAGCATTAAAGGCAAGTGAAAAGAATCCACGAGCTGCTACTTTAATGGGAATCAATACAAAAACGATGTCAGCATTAGCTTTTACACTTGCAGCTGCGTTAGGTGCAATTGCTGGAATTATGATTACTCCTTTAACGGATGCAACCTATGAAATGGGCTTTTTAATTGGTATTAAAGGCTTTGTTGGAATGGTAATTGGCGGCATGAACAATATTTCTGGGGCTGTAATGGGAGCGCTGTTAATAGGACTGTTGGAAGCGTTTTCAGGTGGTTTCATTTCTACCTTTTATAGTGATGCTATTGTATTTGGATTATTAATTCTTGTATTGTTCTTTAAACCGAATGGCTTGTTTGCTAGAGCTTCGGGTGAAAGAGTATAAAAAGAGGAGGGAATGCGATGACTAAGTTGGAAAATGTCTTATATGGTAATCGATTAAAGCCTCTGCTATTTTTAATCGCGATTGTACTGATTTTACCGTTTGTTATAGCATCACAATATATCTTTACAATTTTAATATTAATAGGAATTTACACAATTGTTACAATCGGTTTAAGTTTGCTGATCGGTTATGCTGGTCAAATATCGCTAGGTCATGCTGCGTTTTTCGGAATTGGAGCTTATGTCTCCGGAATATTAACTGCAACGTATCATGTGTCACCTTGGATTGCGATGATTATTGGAATGGTAGCAACGTTTGGAATTGCCTACATTATTGGTATTCCAATTTTGAGATTGAAAGGGCATTTTCTAGCTCTGGCTACGATTGGAATTAATATTATCGTATTTATCTTTATGCTAGGTTTTAATGATCTAACAGGAGGAGCAGCGGGTTTAGTAGGTATTCCCACGCTATCAATTTTCGGATTTTCTTTAGCTCATAAAGTATTTTTCTATTATTTTGTCTGGCTTGTTGCTATCCTGACGCTGATTCTATCTACCAACATCGTACGCTCCCATGTTGGTAGACTATTAAGAAGTATTCATGATAGTGAAATTGCAACAGAAACACTCGGAGTCCAAGTATCAAAATACAAGGTAGCTATTTTTGCTTTAAGTGCCGCATTTGCTTCTATTGCAGGAAGTTTATATGCACATTATATTACGTTTATTGCACCACCTACTTTTTATATAACAAAATCAATCCTGTTTTTAATTATGGTTATGGTTGGAGGAGCTAGTTCACTATGGGGTGCTGTTATTGGAACCACTATCATCATGTTTTTAAATGAAATAATTCGGTATGTGGGTCATGAATATTTTGGAATTAGTGGTGAGGTTGAAATTGTTGTATATGGTTTAATCATTATTTTAATGATGATGTATATGCCGAAAGGTCTAATGAATATTCTCGCGCAATTTGGTTCTAAAAATAAACGACATAAACAACAAAGTATTATTGAGAAAGAAAGTGTTACACAGCAGGAGGGGGCCTAATATGACGACGTTACTTGAAGTAAAAGGTCTAACTAAGCAGTTTGGTGGTGTTGTGGCGGTATCGGATGTGAGTTTCGAAGTGAATAAAGGGGAAATTGTCGCGGTTATTGGCCCGAATGGAGCTGGTAAGACGACGTTGTTTAATATGATATCTTGTTTCAATCTACCTACTAGAGGGGAGGTGTTTTATAAAGGAAAAAAGCTTACTGGTCAAAAAGTTCCTGTATTAGCTCAGTTAGGAATCTCAAGGACTTTCCAGAATCTACAAATATTTGAAAATATGACAGTACTTGAAAATGTAATGATGGGTACTCATGTAAAATTAAATACGAATGTTCTAAGTGCAGCATTCAGGCTTCCGCGTATTAAAAAAGACGAAAAAATAGCCTATGAACTTGCATTGGAAGTTATAAAGATGGTTGAGCTGGAGGATTTAATGTTTGAAAAAGCGGGTCAACTGTCTTATGGCCGTCAAAAACAATTGGAATTTGCTAGAGCAATTGTCTATGAACCGGAGTTTATAATGTTAGATGAACCGATGGCAGGTCTAAATGACACAGAAACCAATAAAATGGCAGGATATATTCAAAAGTTAAAACAAAAAGGCCACTCGTTCCTGTTTGTTGAACATAAAATGGCGACCGTAATGGAGTTAGCTGATCGTATTGTAGTAATTGATTTTGGTAAAAAGATTGCCGAAGGAACACCAGAAGAAATTCAAAAGAATGAGAAGGTTATTGCTGCTTATTTAGGTGAGGAGGCTGTTTAATTTGCTAAAAGTACAAGGATTATCCACACATATCGGTAAAATTCAGATCCTTCATGATATTAATTTTCATGTCAATAAAGGAGAGATCGTCTCGATAATCGGTGCAAACGGAGCAGGAAAAAGTACACTCCTAAATACACTTGCAGGTTTGATACAACCATCTGCTGGTATAGTAACATTAGATGATGAAATGATCAGCGGCTTCCCGGCATATAAAGTGGTTGGCAAGGGGTTAAGCCTAGTTCCTGAAGGGCGACAAGTATTTTCAAACTTAAGTGTGAAGGAAAATTTAATGCTAGGTATATTTTCAAAGTATTATAAAAATCGAAACTTAGCTAATGAAAATTTAAACAAAATGCTAGAAATGTTCCCAAATCTAAAAAAACACTTTCATAATCTTGGCGGTAATTTAAGTGGTGGGGAACAACAAATGCTGGCTGTGGCAAGGGGATTAATGTCAAATCCCAAAATAATCTTATTAGATGAACCATCAATGGGATTAGCTCCATTGGTAGTAAAAGAGATTTTAGATACACTAATGGTTATAAAAGAAGAGCTGGGGACGATGGTTATTTTAGTTGAACAAAATGTAAAAGCTGCATTAAAGGTAGCGGACCGGGCCTATGTTATTGATCAGGGGAGAATAATTTTAGATGGTACTAGAGATGAAATAAGCTCTAATCCACAAGTAATGTCTGCATATCTAGGTATGAAAACCGTAGAGGTATAGGTGGGAGGAGATAAAAAATGATTTTATCATCGAAGTCAACTGTTGGTGGGGGCTTTTTGGTTGAAGACGTATTGCCAGAGACAATGTTTACTCCTGAAGATTTTACAGATGAACATGTAATGATGGCAGATATGACTGAAAAATTTATTATGAATGATGTGATGGCTGTACTAGGCAGAATTGAAGAGCAACAGTTTGATCAAACGTTGTTAATGATGAGGAAAGCGGGCGATCTAGGGTTACTTGGTATAGATGTGCCCGAAGAATATGGTGGATTGCAGCTGGATAAAATAAGCGCGTCTGTTATTACCGAGAAAATTGCGGTATCGCGATCTTTTGCAATTACATACAGTGGTCAAATTGGGATTGGTTCACTTCCGATTGTCTACTTTGGTACAGATGAACAAAAGAAAAAGTATTTACCTGGTATTATTAGCGGAGAAAAAATAGGAGCATATGCATTAACTGAACCTACGTCTGGCACAGATGCGCTAAGCGCAAAAACAACAGCAAAGCTTTCTGATTGTGGCTCATATTATGTTTTAAATGGAGAAAAGCAATGGATCACCAATTCGGCATTTGCAGATATCTTCATTGTTTATGCAAAAGTGGATGGTGAAAAATTTACTGCTTTTATTGTAGAAAAGGATTATAATGGATTATCAACAGGTCCTGAAGAAAAGAAGATGGGATTAAAGGGTTCTTCAACTCGTTCACTTATCTTAGAAGATGTGAAGGTTCCTGTAGAAAATGTATTAGGAGAACTAGGCAAAGGGCATGTCATCGCCTTTAATATATTAAATATTGGCAGACATAAAATTTCTACACAATGCGTTGGAACATCAAAACGAGCTATTGAGCTTTCAGTAAAATATGCAAAAGAAAGAAAGCAATTTGGTCAATCAATAAGTGAGTTTAACTTAATTAAAGGTAAAATCGCAGACATGGCTATTCGTACTTATGTTAATGAAAGTATGGTATACAGAACTGCAGGATTAATTGAGAACGCCTTTAATGAATCTGATAAATCTACTGTTAATCCTGCTAAAGTTATCAGTGAATTTGCTGTAGAATGTTCTATTAATAAAGTTTTTTCAACTGAAGTCTATGATTCGATAATCGATGAAGCTTTGCAAATTCATGGTGGATACGGTTATATGTCAGAATATGAAGTGGAAACACTTTATCGTGATTCTAGGGTTAACCGTATTTTTGAAGGTACAAACGAAATTAACCGAATTATCATTGCGTCAACTTTACTTAGAAAACTAAATCTAAATGAAACTGAAATCGAATCGAAAATTAAAAGTGATGATTTACTTGCTCAGGAAAAAGAAGCACTTTATACGTTAAAGGCTATTTACAAAGATTTGTCTATAACAGTGCAAGATAAATTCTTAGAGAAAAACAAAGAGCAAGAGTTGATGGCATTAATTGCAGACTTGGTTATTGCGATCTATGCAGCAGAAAGTGCAATTATACGATCAATTAAAGCAGTTCAACGAAACGGAAGTGAGCAAGAAGAACAAAAGCTTAACTATACGAAGGTTTATGTTAAGGAAACGTCCTCAAAGATGTTACTACAGATCATAAACTTTTTACCTTATATTGGTGACAATCAGTTGAGCGCATCTGTTCTTCGACAAGCTGAGAAATTGATGCTGAGTTCATCAGTTGATACTGTTTCATTAAAAAGAAAAATTGCTGATCATATTCTTGCAGCAGAGGAATATACTTCATAACACTGTTTAGTAAAGGTATCAGAGAATCTGATACCTTGTTTGTCATTGTGGGTTAATTGTGTATGTTTAAAGTAAATGAATTGAAAGAAGGCCTGGTTATGAAAGAACGTACTAGCATTTTCCTGCATCAAGGTTGGTTTATTTTATGTAGCAGTATTGGTGGCTTAATTTTGTCATTAATGGGTTTATCTATTGGATGGATCGTAGGTACATTATTGTTTGCTAGTATTCTATCCTTTTGGCAACCACAAAAGTTAAAACTCAAACATGTTCAGAAAGGAATAAAAGTGTATTGGCGTCAACTAGGGCAATTTATGATCGGAATAGAATTAGCGAAAAGCGTAAATTTGTCTACATTATCTATTTTTCAGGAAAATGGATTTACTGTTTTCATAGTGCTTATGTTTTCGATTATTATGTCATTAGGGTCAGGGCTATTATTATATCGTTTCAGTAATGTTGGCATGATAACGAGTCTATTTGCAACCTCACCTGGTGGGCTTGCAACTATGCCAAGTATGGCTGAAGAAGTAGGTGCAAATACTGGAGTTGTTAGTGTCGTACAAATGCTGCGGATTTTTTTGGTTGTTACGATTGTTCCAGTAGCTTTATTTTTTATTGGTTCAACAAGTACTGTTGGTAATTCTCAATATAATATTTCCACAAATAATTTGCTAGCGGATGTACAAATTTTCGAATGGGGTCAACTCATATGGACAGTTGTATTTATATTGAGTGCAATAGGAGGTGTTTATTTAGGTAAACGTGTTAAACTTCCCGCACCATGGCTTGTTGGTACAATAATAGGAGTTGTACTATCGCAGGGGCTTTGTACCTTCATTATAGGTCAAACTATAACTTTCTGGTGGTCACATTGGTTTGTTGTGATTGGTCAAATATTAATAGGAGCAGGAATTGGCTCTGGATTTAAAAAGAGCATGTTTGTAGGATTACATAAAATATTATTTATAAGTACAATGGGAACTGTTCTACTTATTATTGCGATGTTTGGTTGCGCGTATATTGTTTCTGAGATAACAGGGATTTCATTAAATACATCGGTGTTGGCATTTGCACCAGGGGGCGTTGTCGAGATGTCCACCGCATCTGTCTCTCTTCATGCTGATTCTACCTTTGTAGTAGCTGTACAAACACTGAGAATTGTATTAGTTGTTTTGATACTGCCACCGTTTTTTAATGCGGTACACAAAAGGAAAAAAAAGAAATCTGTAGAATATAGTAGCCATGGGTGATTTAGATTTATACTCGTTTTAAGTATAATAAATGTATTCATTACCTGGGTAATAGACAAAATTAGACAAGAAAAGAGGGAAAATGATGCCTTATGTAAATATTAAGATTACAGATGAAGGAGTTACGCCCGAACAGAAAAGGCAGTTAATTGAAGGTGCAACTAATTTATTAAAAGATGTATTAGGAAAAAATCCGCAAACAACAGTTGTTGTGATTGATGAAGTCAATACCGATAATTGGGGCATTGCAGGAGAACAAGTAACAATGCGAAGACAACGTGGACAATAATAAAGAAGCTCAATTAAGGAAATCTACCTTGATTGAGCTTTTTATATTGAGTGGTATCACAATGTGGCTTGTATTACAAAATGAAATATAAATAAGAAAAAGGTGGTAGTGTTACAAAAAAAGATCTGTGCTATTGGCTATTATTTTTTGTGTTGAGTTTAGTATTTACTTTCTCGTAAAAACAAGTTGCTCTGCTACCTCTAAAGCAGCATTTTTAACTAGTTTAATAAGCCTAGAAGAAGTTTGAGAGTTAACTCTTGATGTAGGTCCCGCAATGCTTATAGAACCAACTACTTCGCCTAGAATATTCTTAATAGGTGCTGCAATTGAGGATACATTATCGTGCATTTCCTCAATGCTCATTGCATAACCTTGTTTTCTGATTGTAATTAATAATTCTTTAAACTTTACAGGTGAAATAATTGTATTTTTAGTGTACGGTGATAGTCCTTTTTCGATCACTTTTTCAATTAAACTCTCGCTTTGATAAGCCAGGATTACCTGACCGGAACTTGTACAGTGTACAGGATTTTGTTTGCCAGCATGTGAAAGAAGATGTACCGGGTGCTTACTGTCAATTTTATTAAGATATATAGTTTGATTTTCTTTCAGTATGGCAATATGGGAGCTTTCACCAGTAGCAATGGCTAGTTTTTCTACAGGAACTGCTGAAGCTTTGTAAAGCTGATTTTGTGAGACGATAATGTTTCCATATCCTAGTATTGAAGCACCAAGGCGAAACTTTTTTGAAACGCTATCCTTTGTAAGAAAATCCTCATGCATAAGCGTGGAGGTTAAGCGAAAAGCAGTACTAATCCCTACCTCTAATTTTCCGGCAATTTCTGACAAGGTTAATTCAGGTTCATCCATAGTGAATAAATTTAATAGACGTAGTGCATTTCGCATTGACGATAATGAATCAGAACGTAACGAAGGATATCTCATGTTTCCTCTCCTCATTATTAATCAATCATTTAATAAATAACCTAAATTTATAGAGATTTCTTCACCAGCCTTAAGGAGTTCCTTTGTAATAGTATAAATATTTTTATCTACCATACGTTTTTTTGGACCTACTATACTTAAAGCTGCAATAACATGACCCGTATAATCCCTAATAGGAACCGCAATGCTAACTACTTCCTCATGCATTTCATCAATGCAAACCGAATAACCTTGTTGGCGAACTTTTTGTAAATCTTGACGAAACTCAATAGGATCGGTAATACTGCTTGGTCCTAAACGTGGAAGTCCAGTTTCGATAATTTCCTGAATTATTTTCTCAGTTTGATAAGCTAATAAGATTTTACCTGAACTCGAGCAAGAAGCTGGACTTTTTTTGCCGACGGATGAAACCAACTCGTCCGGAGAACTACATTCGAATTTATGTAAATACGTAACATTTGAATCTTCGAGTATAGCTAAATGAGATGCTTCATCGAACTTGTTAACTAAGTTTTTTAATGGTTCTTTTGATTCCTTATAGATATCCAAGTGAGATGTGATAACACCACTTAAACATAATAAGGATATACCGAGTCGATATTTGTTCTTTGTTTTTATTAGAAATTCTTCTTTTACTAGGTCATTAATAAGCCGACTAACTGTACTTTTACTTAGCTGAAGTGTATTGGCTATTTCAGTAATTCCCCATACAGGTTTACTCAAAGAAAATAGTTTAATAATTTTCAAGCCATTTTGAACCGATTGGAGAACATTGTCATGGTCTTTTGCAGAATTCAACGAAAATCACCTCGATAATTTTAATTTGTTCCACATAAAAGAAATTTCGAGTTTAATTCCGAATATTTTTACAATATCATTTTATTTAGAGATAGTAAACGCTTTCAGATGGTATTTGGGAGAAAAATTAAAAAAAATGTTAACAAAGGGGTAATGAATTATGCGTACACAAGTTGGAATTATTGGGGCAGGACCAGCAGGATTAATGTTAGCGGAACTTCTTCGTCAAGATGGAATTGAATCTATTATTATTGAAAGAAAGCATCAAAAAGATATTGAGGGGACGGTTAAGGCTGGTGTTTTGGAGCAGTTTACAGTAGATTTATTAAATGATATGGGTGTCGGTGGGAGAATGATGCGCGAAGGACACTTCCATGATGGTATCGAGTTACAATTTAAAGGTACAAGACATCGAATTGATTTAAAAGGGCTGACAGGTGGTAAGAGAATAACTGTCTATCCGCAGCATGAAGTAATTAAAGATCTGGTTGAGCAACGTTTTAATACCGGTGGAGATATAATCTTCAGTGTAGAAGATGTTACTTTACATGATATTGAAACAAAGCAACCTAAAATTAGGTTTAAGAAAGATGGAGAAAACGAAGAAATTGTATGCGACTTCATTGCAGGTTGTGATGGATTCCATGGTCCAAGTCGTCAAGCAATCCCAGACAATGTTAGAAAAGAGCATTTACATGTGTATCCATATGGTTGGCTAGGAATCCTTGCTGATGCAAAGCAAGCAAACCCAGAATTGATTTATTCGAACCATGATAGAGGTTTTGCATTATTAAGTACACGTACACCAGAACTTCAACGTCATTACATTCAAGTGGACCCTAATGATGATATAGCAAACTGGTCTGATGATCGTATTTGGAGTGAATTAAAAGCTAGAACTGAAATTGATGGTTGGAAATTGCCAGATGGCCCAATAAATTCAAAAACTATCGTTCAAATGCGCAGCTTTGTTCTTGAAACAATGCAACACGGTCGTTTATTTATTGCAGGTGATGCAGCACACACTGTACCGCCAACAGGAGCTAAAGGTCTTAACCTAGCTGCATCTGATGTAAAGGTATTAGCAACAGGCTTAGCGGAATTCTACCAGTTAGGTAAAGAAGATATTCTAAACAGTTATTCAGATATTTCCCTTCGCCGTGTATGGAAAGCAGAGCGTTTCTCTTATTGGATGACTAGTATGCTGCACCGCAATGCTAACCATGATTCATTTGAGTATGCAATGCAGCTTACAGAATTAGATTATGTCAGCACTTCACGTGCAGCAATGACAACATTGGCGGAAAACTACGTTGGATTGCCAATTCAGTGGGAAGCAAAGTCATTAATTGAGACAATTTAATAATTGAAATAAAGCGGATTTAAATAAAAGGCTGTAATTCTTGTTAAAGGATTACAGCCTTTTATTATTCATCAGCTTAGGTAAAAACATAGAAACCTGTGTAACTACAATAATACTTGTGCAAAATGGTTTAAGAGCTCACGGTACATAATAGGAATACTCTCCTATGGAGATCAGTAAAAACAGAAAAATGTCTCATCTTAGTTAAAGTTTTATTTATAAAATAAGAGCTAATGGTGATATACGAACTTCATACTTTATTAGAAAATGAATCTATAATATTTTTACGTTTTGACAAAGCTAATTGACAATATTGAAAGGACTGATGTTCATGTTAGTGGAAAATCTTTCGTATAGGGAATTAATTAAAGAGATTGAAATAACTAGAAAAAATATGGTAACAAATGGCTTAGAACTGGGGTTTACGCATGAACATACAGTTACCTTAAGTACTAAATTAGACGAATTGCTTAACTGTTTTTCATTATATCAAAAATAGTTAAACTGACCGAAACTTGAACATTAACGCGCTAGTGTTTTTATCGTAAGAAACTAGTAAATAATTATTTCCAATAATATAAATGCTCGCCTAAATTAATTAACACTATGGTAATATTAGAAATAGACATACGTATAGTGAAATCCTTTTTAGGAGTGAGTTCTTTCAATGAATATCGAGGAAAAAATAAGTATATTACTAGTTGACGATCGAGAAGAAAATCTATTAGCACTAGAAGCTATCATTGAACGCGAGGAATACAACTTAATTAAAGCGCACTCTGGTGAGGAAGCTTTAAAATATCTATTAAAATATGATTTTGCTGCCATATTATTAGATGTTCAAATGCCAGGTATGGATGGGTTTGGCACTGCAAAAATAATAAAAGCTCGTGAAAAAACAAAAAATATCCCCATCCTGTTTATTACAGCCAATAATTTAGATTCTGATCATATTTTTACAGGTTATTCAATTGGAGCAATAGACTATCTATTAAAACCTTTTGATCCTATTATCCTTAAGGCTAAAGTAGAAGGATTTGTTGAAATATACAAGCTCAATCAAAAGCTAAAGCAGCAGGCAAATACGTTAGCAGAAAAGAAAAGAGAATTAGAAAAAGCCTATACGGAGCTATCGGCAATAACTTCTGAATTACGTGTTTCTGAGGCACTTGCAAATGTGATAAGTGAAACTTCCATTGATTCGATGATAATACTAAATGATGAGGGAATCATATTAAAAGTGAATCCTGCTGTAAAAAATATGTTTGGTTACGATGATATTGAATTAGTAGGAAAAAGCATATTTGAACTTTTTTCAACAGAGGATTCTAAAAAATATATGCGTAGCGTATTACAAGCAATAAATAATCTCGAAAGTATAGTAGGCTATGAGAATTTTAAGGAAATAACTGCAGAACGTAAGGGTAATGAAACATTCCCAGTTGAGATACAAATAGGAAAACGGTTTGTTCAAGGAAAATGTATCGTTGCTTGTACAATTCGGGATATTACGAAAAAGAAACAATACGAGGAAACGATCACATATATGGCACATCATGATAGTTTAACTGATTTACCTAATCGTAGGTTATTTAATGAGAAGTTAAACATGACATTAAAACAAGCAAAACAAACAAATCAACCGTTTGCACTTCTATATTTAGATTTGGACCGTTTCAAATATATTAACGATTCTCTTGGTCATTTAATGGGTGACAAACTGCTGCAAGAGGTTGCAATTAGGCTCGTTTCTTCTTTGCGAAGTGGGGATTTTATTGCAAGGATTGGCGGCGATGAGTTTAATATTATTTTACCTGAAACAAATCGTGAAAATGCACTCGAGTTAGCCGAGAATATACTAGAGGTATTTAATAAGCCCTTTTATATAGATAATTATGAATTATTTACTACACTTTGTATGGGGATAAGTATATTTCCTTACGACGGGGAAGAGACTCTGGCATTAATGAAAAATGCTGATGCGGCGTTATATCGTGCTAAAGAACAAGGGCGAAATCAGTTTAAAGTCTTTCACTCTGGAATGAACATCCAGACTTTTAGAACGTTTATGATGCAAAACGATTTACGTAAGGCGATTGAGCGTGAGGAATTAATTCTTGTTTATCAACCGCGCGTAGAAGTTGAAACTGGAAATATTAATAGCGTGGAAGCGTTATTACGATGGAATCATCCAAACTGGGGCACTTTATACCCATCTGAAATCATTCCTTTAGCAGAAGAGACAGGACAAATCAATGAAATAAGCCAGTGGGTATTAAGTACAGTTTGTTCTCATATACACAATTGGCAACAAGCAGGGATTACGAGCAGAGTAGCCATTAATTTTTCAGCGCAGCATTTTCTGCAAAAGGACCTGACAGAGAATATTCACCATATACTTAACGAAAATGGAGTAAGCCCAACTTTATTAGAAATCGAAATCACCGAATCGGTTATTAAGGGAAACGAGGAAACTCTTATACAAACATTAAACAAGTTAAGAAAAATGGGCATTTCAATCTGTATAGATCATTTTGGTATGGGGTATACATCACTAAATCACTTAAGACGTTTTCCAGTAGACAGATTAAAACTGGATCGTACCATTGTTCAAGATATAGATAATTCGTCTTCGGATAACATAGCATTTATTGCAAGTATTATTTCCCTAGCACAAAACTTGAAGATGACTGTTCTAGCTGAAGGTGTTGATTCGGAACTACAATTGAATATACTAAAAAACTACAATTGTAATGAAATACAAGGCTCTATTTTTTGTTCACCTGTTTCGGCTGAGGAAATGAAAGGATTTTTGCTACAAAAAGTTTCACCTGAAGAAACTGTTACTCTAATGAATTCAACTCCTAATACAGTTATTTCCAAAGCTGAAATTGCAACAACCACTATAAATGATGAAATGGAAATTGGTCAAAATGAGGATATTCTATATGCAGCTCTTGAGCGTATCAAGCAATTATATGGAATTTCTAATCGAGAGATGGACGTATTTATATTAATCGTCAACGGATTAAGCAATAAGAAAATTTCAGAGAAACTTTTTATAAGTGAACATACTGTGAAAAATCATATTACGCATATTTTACAAAAATTAAATGTAAACGATCGTATGCAAGCGATGGCTATCGTATACCAAGCCTGTTTAGAAGAAGGCAAAAATCAGTCTGCACATAAATAATAAGTAGAATGTCATTGGACTATTATTCAAGGAGCCGAAAGTATGAAAATTAAAACAAAGGTAACAATTGTACTTAGTTTATTACCTGTACTGATACTGTTTCTAATTGGTAATAGCTGGTTCCGGGTTACTAATCTGAATAAAACAAATGTAATTATACAAACAAACTATGATCTAGTTTATCTAGCAGAACAAATTCATCGAGGTATAAAAGATGAAGCCATTAGTTTAAGAAACATTGTACTTTTAACAGATGAGAATTTAATTGAAGAAGAATTGAAGGTCTTACAAGAAGTAAGTAAACAAGTTGCTGAAAATGCCGCTCGACTTGAATCAAAAGCAGAATCAACCGAGCAACTTTATATGATCAATGACTTTTTGAGCACAAACGAAAAATTTAATGAATATAAAGCAAATTTGGTACAGCTGATAAAAGCTGGGAAGAGACAAGAAGCAATTGAACTCATGAATAATGAAGCTCGTATTATTCATGAGGAGTTTTTCCAAAAAGCTTCAGTGATTATGTCAACCTACGAAACAGAAATGGATTCTTCATTAAATACATTTTCAGATGATTTTCGTGAAGATATTTTGTTTAGTAGTCTGATATCACTAATTATCATGTTGATTGCAATTATGATTATATCTAGGAGCTTTTATACCTTTTCAAATCGCCTAAATAAAGTATCAAATGTAATGACGGATGTTGCAGATGGAAATACTGATATTGGTAGTAAAATTGAGATAACATCTCATGATGAAATCGGTGATGTTGTAGAATCTTTTAACAAGATGGCTCATTCGTTAGAGGAACAAATGAGAAAAGAGCAAAGTCTTATTTGGGTTAAATCTAATATTGCGGAAATTACTACAAGTTTAAGTGGAAAACATAATTTAGAGGTTTTAGCCCAAACATTTCTATCTAAAGTGGTTCCATTAATGGGGGCTGCACATGCTGTATTTTATGTTAAAGATAACGAAAGCCCAAAAGAGCCTACTTTTAAATTATTAGCATCCTATGCCTTTAAAGAAAGAAAACACTTATCTAATACATTTGAGCTAGGTGAAGGTCTAATAGGGCAAGCTGCATTTGAGAAGACACCCATTATTTTGACAAACGTTCCATCTGAATATATAAGTGTAAAGTCAGGCTTAGGTGAAGCAGCACCACTTAATGTTTATGTAGTACCGATTAGTTTTGAAGATGATGTTAAAGCTGTAGTGGAAATAGCATCCTTCCATTCTTTTAGTGCAGATCAACAGACTTTACTAGAAGAATTGATTAATAGCTTAGGGATTATTTTCGATAGTGCAATGGGTCGAATTCGCTTAGCAAAACTATTGGAAGAGGCACAGGCATTAACTGAAGAGGTTCAAGCACAATCAGAAGAATTACAATCACAGCAAGAAGAGCTAAGAATGGCGAATGAAGAATTAGAAGAACAAACACAAGCACTTCGAGCATCAGAAGAAAAACTTCAAGTACAGCAGGAAGAGTTAGAGCAAACAAATGCCGATTTAAAAGAAAAAGCTGAGAGATTAGAAGAACAAAATAAGAAATTTGAATTAACGAATCGTGAGGTAGAAAAAGCGCGGGATGAACTTGAAGAAAAGGCAAGGCAACTTGCACTCAGCTCAAAATATAAGTCTGAATTCCTTGCTAATATGTCACATGAATTGCGAACACCCTTAAATAGTTTATTAATATTATCAAAATTACTTGCGGACAATAAAGAAAGAAATCTAACAAAAAAACAAATTGAGTATTCAAAAACAATTTATTCTTCAGGCAGTGATTTATTAACATTAATTAACGATATTTTAGATCTAGCTAAAATTGAGTCTGGAAAAACCGAGGTTAATCCAGGTAAAGTACAAATTAAAGATTTGCTTGATTTTGTTGAGAGTAATTTTAGCCCTGTTGCAAACGAAAAGAATTTGAATTTTGAAATTGTGGCAAAAGAAGGTATTCCAACTTCAATTTATAGCGATGAACTGCGTGTGAAACAAGTTCTAAAAAATCTACTATCAAATGCATTTAAATTTACCCACCAAGGTGGAGTGAAATTTGAAATCGATTATTCAACGAAACTTAACAATCAGCCATGTTTTTCATTTTCCATCGAGGATACAGGAATTGGTGTTCCTGAAGAAAAGTTAGATCTTATATTTCAAGCGTTTCAGCAAGCAGATGGTACAACAAGCCGCAAATATGGAGGTACAGGTTTAGGCTTGTCAATATGCCGTGAAACCGCCGCTCTATTAGGTGGAGAGGTTAACGTGAAAAGTAAAGTTGGCAAGGGGAGCACATTTACTTTTTATGTTGGCGATTATAAAACAAAAAGTAACAGTGAAAACAAAGAGTTTAATCTTGATGAAGTGGCTGTAACAGCAGAAACAAAAATGAGTGAACAAAAGGAAAGAGATAGAGTACTTCCTTCACGAACCCAACACCAAGCGGATGAAATTAAGAGACTGTTAATTGTTGATGATGATGTTAGACAACGCAATAGCATAATGGAGTTAATTGGAGAGAATAATGTAATCATAAAAGCAGTTTCCTCTGGTCATGAAGCCATTGAAGAATTAAAGGTTAACCAGTTTGACTGTTTAGTGCTGGACCTAGGATTAGCTGATACAACTGGTTTTGATTTATTGAAAAAAATTAAGACGACTATAGAAGACGAAAACATTAAAGTATTTATTTATACGGGTCGTGACCTATCATCCAAGGAAGAACTATTTTTAAATAGATATTCACATACGATTATTATAAAAGATGCCCATGCACCGCAGCGGTTAAAGGAAGAACTTGAATTTTATCTAAATTCAAACGATGGGAATGCTGAAATTGAAGAGGTTGAGATAACTGACATAAATGTCGCTCCGGAACTTGAAGGAAAAAAAATTCTACTTGTAGATGACGATGTTCGCAATGTTTATGCATTATCAAGTGTTCTTGAACTATATGGAATGGATATTACATTTGCAGAAAATGGTGTAGAAGCTCTTAAAATTGTTGATGAAACCTCTGATTTCGATCTAATACTAATGGATATCATGATGCCTGAAATGGATGGCTATGAAACCATTCGAAGATTAAGAGATAACCCAACATTTTTTAATCTGCCTATCATAGCACTTACAGCAAAGGCAATGAAAGAAGATCGTGAAAAATGCTTGGAAGTAGGAGCATCCGATTATATTGTAAAACCGGTGGATCCTGACCAACTCATCTCGCTAATTAGAGTTTGGTTATATGCATAAGAAGGGAAAATACGAATGGTAGATTATTTCGACAATCCAATTGAACCTGATAAAGGTTCTATTGACGAACTCGAGAAAATTGAAATTGATTTACTATTGCAAGGCTTATATTTATGGTGTGGTTATGACTACCGAGAATATGCCTATAATTCGATTAGAAGAAGAATTTGGCATCGAATTGAAGCGGAGAAACTGTCAACTATTACAGGGCTGCTTGATAAAGTACTTCATGACCAAGGGTGTTTAAATCGGCTTATAGCGGACTTCTCAATTAATGTGACCGAAATGTTTCGAGACCCATTGTTTTTCTTGAGTTTTAGAGAAAATGTTGTACCAATTTTACGGACGTATCCTTCAATAAGAATTTGGCATGCTGGATGTTCAACTGGTGAAGAGGTCTATTCCATGGCGATCATACTTCATGAAGAAGGTCTTTATGATAAAACTAAGATATATGCAACTGATATTAATACAGATGTATTAAAGATTGCTAAATCAGGTACATTTCCAATTGCGAATATGAAAAAGTTTACAAATAATTATATGAAGGCTGGAGGAAAGCAGGCCTTCTCTGACTACTATACGGTTACAAATAACGGCGTGAAGTTTGACCCGAAAATTATGAAAAATGTCGTCTTTGCACAGCATAATCTTGTAACTGATCGATCTTTTAACGAGTTTCATGTGATTTTATGTCGAAATGTATTAATTTATTTTAATAAAGCACTACAAAGAAAAGTACATGAGCTTTTCTATGAAAGCTTGGGTATGTTTGGTATATTGGGCCTTGGTGACAAGGAAACGATTGCCTACACTTCTAAAGCCGAGTGTTATGAAGAAGTACAAATTGGGCAAAAGTTATATAAAAAAGTAAAATAACAGACTATCGGTAAAATTATTTTATTTATGTGTTTTACTGACTGCAAAGAAAGGATATGCCAAGTTTATCTTTAGATTACTAGGTATGTCCTTTTTTTATACCTCTATTTTCTCCTTTAATAGGAGTACCTTCCTATTGAAACTTTGTAATTCTTTCACCCGCTATCAAACTAAAACTCTCTTAATCGTTAATTACGAATTATTTCCTATTTGTTTGAAATTTTTTGAATAAAAAATAAGAGCAACAGGTGATGTGAAATTAATCTCCTTTGCACCATAATAAAGATATCAATTAATCGTACATAAACATTTTATTTGCAAAGTATTGTTATACAAAATTTATAGTAAAGAAGTGAGGTAGCAGATGTGAGAAAGCAGGGACTGGCCGTTAATAACTTAAATAATTCTTTAGGTAAAAACTTTCAAACTAATAATAACTACAATATGTTTTATGACTATATAACAGGTTTACCTAATCGACATATGTTGGAAAGTAGTCTTTCTGCATGTATAAATAAATCATACTCTCCAAACAAAAAGCTGGCAGTTATTTGTCTCGATTTAGATCGTTTTAGCGTATTGAATTATAACTTAGGCCATCATGCTGGCGATCGATTATTAAAAGAAGTAGCACAGCGGTTAAATGCTTGTCTTAATAGCAGTGATTTACTATTTAAGCATGGTGGAGATGAATTTTTTATCCTTGTTCCTGATGTGCATCAAGAAATAGCATTAAAAGTTGCTAAGGATATACTTATAGCATTAAACGCACCTTTTGTTATTAACGATATAGAATTCAATACGTCTGCTAGTATTGGAATAAGTCTGTTTCCAGATCATGGCCAGACATCTGCACACCTTATTTGCAATGCCGAATCTGCAAAACAACAAGCTAAAACACTTGGTGGAAATACGTATTGCATTTACTCAAAATCAAGAAGTAGCAATCCATATAATCCATTAAAAATGGAGATGGATTTGCGGAAAGCAATTGATCGAAACGAGTTAATTTTACACTACCAACCAAAAGTTAATATAAAAACCGGTAAAATCGTTGGTGCAGAAGCTTTAATTCGTTGGAATCATCCTGAATGGGGATTGGTTTCTCCAGGTAATTTTATACCATTAGCTGAAGAAACAGGGTTAATTGTTCCAATAGGAGAGTGGGCGATTAAAACTGCTTGTAAGCAAAATAAAATATGGCACTCAATCGGTTTGGAAATGGTTATGTCAGTTAACTTATCAATAAAACAATTTACGCATTCAAACTTAGTTGATATTGTAAAATCTATTCTTGAAGAAATAGAACTGCCGCCTTATTTACTTGAATTAGAAATTACCGAAAGTATGATGGCGGATATTAACAATACGATTACTACTTTGTATGCACTTAAAAAGCTAGGAGTGAAAATGAGTATTGATGATTTCGGAACAGGATTTAGCTCGTTAAATTATTTAAGTTATTTTCCAGTAGATCTATTAAAAATTGATCAATCATTTATACGTGCTTTGAATAATAATGAGAACGGAAAAACGATAGTGGAAACTATCATTTCAATGGCACATAAATTAAATGTTGAAGTTGTAGCAGAAGGTGTTGAAACAAAAGACCAATTACAATTTCTCGAAAATCATCAATGTGATATAGGCCAAGGCTATTTCTTTAACAGACCGGTACCTGCCCAAGAGTTTGAAAATATATTCCAAGTAACTCGTGTTAAAGAAGAAGAAATTATTACTAAGCAAGCGATTGATGAGGTTGAAAATATTCAAGGAGAGCCTATTCAACAAAGTAAGCTGAATACGTCGCATAATGAGAAATTAGATGTAGTTGGGAAATTAGCAGCTGGTATAGTGCATGAAATCAGGAATCCATTAACAGCAATAATGGGATTTATCCAACTACTTGAACAGGGTAATAACAAACAAGAATATTTTAGATTAATTCGTGCATCATTTAATGATATTGAGAAGTTTATCGACAAACTATTGATAATTGCCAATCCACAGCCGATTGGACAAAGAACAATTCATATTAAACCCCTTATGGAAAGTGTTATTGAAGAAATAAGGGACACAAGGAATTTGGATAAAATACGGATCAATCAAAAGTATGAAAACTTTATTCAGCCGATAACATGTGATGTGAAACAAATTAAAAAAGTTTTTCTGCACGTTATTACAAATAGTATAGAAGCTCTAGCGGATGGAGGCGAAGTGAAAATACACGTATTAAGTGCAGGAAGGTATGTATTAATAAGAATATCAGATAATGGCAATGGGATGAGTAAAGAGCGTCTTGAAAAACTTGGGGAGCCTTATTTTATTAATAATGAAAAGGGAACTGGTTTAGGAATGGCGTTGTGCTATCGAATTATTAGTCAACATAATGGAATGATTTATGTAAATAGTCTGGAAGGAAAGGGAACAGTTGTTGAATTAAGATTACCTATTAATAAGATTTTTAGCGATGAGGATTTAAGACATCAAGATAATAAACCTTATTCTTAGATAAAGAACAGGAGGATGTGATAATGCAAAGTATTATTTCTAAAGGTAAAGATATAAATGAAGCGATACTACTTGGTTTAAACTTATTAGAAACCACTAAGAAAGAAGTTAATATCGAAATAATTGAACATGGCGTTAAACGTTTTTTTGGAATTCGTTCTAAACAGGCAATAGTAAAATTAACGAAACTTAAAGCGAAATCAGTTAAAGATGGCAGTGACAAAAAGTTTGCAGGAAGAATTAACTTAGAAGACCTTGTTATAGCTGAAGTAACCGATAACCGAAAAGACGAGCAAGCGAAACGATCAACTAAAGAAAAAATAGAAAGTACTTCTCAGAAGTTGAACCGGTTGGAGCAAGATACACTAGAGGGTAAAGCTTGGATAGAAGATGGTCAATTATATTTCAAATGCACCCCTACCCAATTTCCGCAAGTAACTACATGCAGCGGTGTAAAATTATTTAAAAACGGCCAAATTGTAAAGGAAAAGACCATCGTTCTTTCTGAAAAAGACTCATACCAACTAGTTGTAAATGGTGAAGAAAAAGAAACAAGATGGAAGATCACCCTAGACAAACATAATTTACATGTCTATCTTCATGTAGAACCGGGCTATAAAATTAATCGTACTATCGTAGATCTAGATTCAGATAGTCATCTGAAAATAAGAGTGGAAGAGACTAAAGAAATCAATAATACTCTTAAATTTGATGATATTATTGATCAATTAGCATTACTAAGAGTCGTTCACGGATTTAACCATGCTGAAATAATTAAAGCTATTGAAACAAAAGAGGCATGTACGTATGAAATTGCAACGGGAATTGAACCCCAGCTAGGTACAGATGGTTGGATTGAAATTAATGTTGAAACGAATCCACAACAAGGTTTTAAAGAAAACGAGGATGGTATCGTAGACTTTAGAGAAATTACCACAATACCAACTGTAGATAGGGGGCAAATTATTGGCACAATACATCCACCTACACCAGGTCAATGTGGTTATACTGTTACGAACGAACCATTGCTTATTAAACAAACCTTACCAGTGATTCTTAACAAAGGAAAAGGAATTATGGTAGTAGATGACAAACTGGTTGCAACTGAATCTGGCCGTCCTCTAATTGAAAAAAGAGGTAGACTTATAAAAGCATCAATTATGCCGAAGCTTACGCTGACGGGAAATGTTGATTTAACCTCTGGCAATGTCCATTTTAATGGTGATGTAGAAATATTGGGCAGTGTAGAGGCAGAAATGCTCGTGGAAACAGAAGGTAACATCATTGTTCATAATGAAGTTTATATGGCTACTCTTACTGCGTCGGGAGCTATTATGACAAATGGAAACATTATTGGTTCAAAGATCTCTGCTGGAAAAAACAATATGTTAATTGCTGATCTAGGCAATATTCTTGAAGAAATCCATCAGGAAACTGAAAGAATTATAGCTATCATTAAGCAATTAACGCAATCCAAAGCTTATCTTGATAATGATTTTACTGCAAAAGGTTTGCAGCCATTGATTAGGGTTTTGATTGAGAAGAAGTTTAGAAATTTCCCTGCTCTAATCAAAAAATATATTAAGACTTTATCAAATTTGGAAAATCAACCTGAGCAGGACGAATGGAAAGAAATCGGTTCTGCATTAACTAGTTTACTCTTGCCTGTTTCAAATTATGGAATGTCCCTTGATGAATTCATACAGTTATCAACAAGGCTAAAACAACTGCATGAAATGAGTAAAGTTCCTATTGAACCCGATTCGTTTATAAAAGTTCCAAACGTATTAAATAGTCGACTGTATTGTAGCGGCGATATTTGGATAATGGGAGAAGGATGTGTAAATTCCAAGCTGCACGCCGGAGGGCATTTGAATATTATTGGTACGATACGTGGTGGAGTTGTATATGGGCAATTAGGTGTACAAATTAATGAGGTAGGAGCAGAAATCGGAACTCCAACTTTTATTGAAGTACCTAGCAATCAAATCATAAGTATTAATAAAGCAATGGAAGGTACTACTATAAAGATTGGCTATATGAAACACACGTTCACTGAAACAAGATACCTAGTGAAGGCTTATATAGATCAAAATAATAAGTTAATTATTGAGTAATATCATTTGATAAGTATCAAGGAAAAGAAAGTAAATTCAAGTGAACATTTTGTCATAGATTAATAATTTACCAAATGAATGATGGTAAGTAAAATTAGTATGGGAAATTAGGTGTAGTAAAACGTGAAGAACAGTAAATTACTAGCAATTTCAATTATGATTATTATCGGTATTGTTGCAGTTTATAACTATTCGGTTGGAGACTTGAATATTTTTTCATTGATTATTCTATTAATAACAATTCCTTTCGTATGGTCACAATTTAAAAGGTATGATGCCTTGAGAAGTAAGTATGAAGAGTTGGCTAGTGAAAATGAAAAGCTAGTGGCAGACCATGATAAGTTGTACAATCTTATCCAAGAGTATGAGGTATTAATGGATTCGCTTGAAGGAGTGATCTATTCTCTAGATATGGAAAAAAATAATGTTACCTTTATTAAAGGTGCTGACCAGACATTTGGTTACTCTAATGAGACATTTAGAAAAAACACTAATCTTTGGAGGGAAATCATCCATCCTGAAGATAGAGCAAAAGTTGATAAAAGTGAAAAGTTTTTACAACTTGGAAAGTCAACAAGAATTGAATTTCGTATTTTACATCCAATCGAAGATGAGAAGTGGGTGTTGAAAATCGCAACACCGATTCAAGATGATGATGGAAAAATTGTAAGAATAAATGGTCAAATTATTGATATTACAGACCGAAAACAATTAGAAAATCAATTAAAACAAATGGCATATTTTGATGATTTAACAGACTTACCCAATCGAAAAATGCTCGATCGGCATATTGAAAAAGCTTTGGCACGCTCAAAAAGGCACAATCATAATTTCACACTTATGTTTGTTGATTTGGACGATTTTAAACTAGTAAATGATACATTGGGACATGACGCTGGTGATTTATTATTACAAGAAGTAGTACAACGAATAAATCATACCATTAGAGAAGAAGATCTTATTGCCCGGATCGGTGGCGATGAATTTATAATTGTTTTTGAAGAAACAACTAAAGAAGATGTTGAAGACATTGCAAAGCGAATTGTTGAAAATGTTTCCTTACCATATAAACTTAATGAACAGGATGCAAGAATTTCCTTAAGCATTGGTATTAGTATGTATCCGGATGACGGTGAAGACAAAGGTTCTTTGATTGATCATGCCGATAAGGCTATGTATTATGCTAAAAATAATGGGAAAAACAATTATAAATTATATTCCCCTGATCTAGAAGCAATTGAGTTCAAAAAAGTAGGCTTATGGGGAAAATGGATGAATGCCCTGCAAAATTCCAAATTGTTTAACGGATAAACTTGCTGCTGTTAAATTCATGTTATTACTAAAAGTAATGGGTTAATATCGTTTGACTATTTTCTATAGCTATAGAAAAAGTCTGGTTTCAGTTATTTAATTCGTACCTTTCCTTGTCAATCTGATTTCAAAAAAACAAAACGAATATTTCTCTTTTGAGTTCTCATACTAAAAAAGAAGGAGGGATATTCATGGCAAAACGGACTAAGAAAAATGATGCAGCCCAAAAGAACAAGCGTGGATTTGATCCAAGTAAAACAGATGCAGAATTTTCGAAGGAATTTGGTAGTGCTAATACTAATCGAGCGCATAAGGAAAAGGCTAAAAACGAAAAGTCTTCTAAGAATCAAGGTGAGTGGAAAGGAATGCATTGATGTATCACAGATTCTTTAAAAAGTGATGATTATACATAGCTATTGTTACAGTAACAATAGCTATGAAGTTTTCTCCTCTTGACTATCAACATATACAAGTGAATTTCTTTTAATCCAATATTGAAAATTGTCTAGCGGAAATACGCCTCGTCTGTTTGAATTTTGCATTTGCACAATTACACTTCCAGGTGTAACTTCTAGTATTCTTAATTTATTTGAGTTGTTTAAGTTAGGCATGAAGTTGCTTTTTATTTCAAATTCCATATTGCTTACTAACTGCATGGTAACTCTCCTCCTAGAATTAATAAAAACAAGTTTTTATTAAATAATTTATCCATTTCCCTTAAGTTTTAACCATATATTGGTTGTTTAATTTTTTATTTGTCATCAAAATATAAAAACAGTATAAACTTAAAGTTTATACTGTTATCTTGACATTAATTTTTTATTCTTATAATACTTTCTATTCTAAAGAATTATCTTCCAACAAACATTTGCGTCCAGTGATTGCCCGCTTGTTCATGGCCAACACCAATATGTGTGAATTTTTCACTTAAAATATTTGCTTTGTGCCCAGGACTGTTCATCCAAGCTTGTACAACTTCCTGTGGTGTTCGTTGTCCTTGTGCTATATTCTCGCCTGCTGAATTATATGTGACTCCAAAATCCCTCATCATATCAAAAGGAGATCCATATGTTGGACTTGTATGTGAAAAATAATTATTTTGTTGCATATCTTCTGATTTTTTTAAGGCTACACCACTTAACTGTGCATCAGCTTTTAATGCAGGAAGTCCTGCATTTGCCCGTTGTTGATTTGTTAAATCAATAACTTGTTGTGCATATTGACTTATACCTGCAGGAGCTTCCTGTTTCGACTGAGCTTGTTGTTCTTGAGTCGGAGCTTGCTCTTTTGGCTGAGCTTGCTGTTGCTCTTGAGCAGGAGCTTGTTGTTTCGGCTGAGCCTGCTGTTGCTCTTGAGCAGGAGCTTGTTGTTTCGGCTGAGCTTGCTGTTGCTCTTGAGCAGGAGCTTGTTGTTCAGGCAATGGAGCAGCTTGTTGTTGATTTGGGATTGCTCTCCTTAGCTGTTGTTTTAACTGTTGTTGAAGTTGTTTTTGTAACTCAGCAGCTTCGGTTGGGTCCATGGATATCGCTTTATATTTAGCATCTTGTATAAGTATTGCTTTAGTATGCGGGTATTTATCACTTGAGACAGACGTATTTGAAGCAGAAATATTTAAGTTATGATTATCGGTCCCATTACCTACATTTTTAAAATTAGTTTGCTTACCATTGTAGTCCTCGGTAAGTGTACCATCATAAATTCCATTATCCCTTACAGGTAATGGATTTCCTTGTGTTGTTCTTTGATTATCTATTCTACTAGTTAGTGGCTGATCTGTATTGTTTCCACCACAAGCAACCAGTCCAAAAAATAACGTAGATGTTGCTAGTATACTTAACGTTTTCTTAAACACTGTAACTCCTCCTATAGAAATATTTATCTTCGTTATATTTTTTGTTCATTATTAAAAAATATAGATGGAAAATATCGTGATATTTGGATAGAAGGAGTTTATTAGGTTGAAAAATACATGGAAAGTTCTTATGGAATGTCATTTTATTTGAATAACATATATTGCCACTACCTTAGTTGTTTATGTTCTTTATAGAAGAAAAAATAAAAACAATTATAATAGCTAAAAGAATTCAGCTAAGCGGCTTATACATTTTGACCAGCTAATGTCATTAACTATTTCATAACCATTTTTTCCTAGCTGTTCAACTTTTGTGCGATCGTAATACCAACGGTCAATTTGTTCAGCAAAGATTACAGGATCCTTAGGGAGAACTTCTCCACTAAATCCTGGTTTTACAAATTCCAAGATTTCACCTGAATCGGGGGTAGTTAATACAGGTTTATAAGACTTAAATGCTTCTAGTGTAACAAGTCCATAGTCTTCATCAATAGGAGCATAATAAACCCCTAAAGAATTAGCGTATAACTTAATTAAATCATCATCACTAACCCAACCGAGCAATATTACTTTGTGTTCAACACCCAATGTATGAACAAGTTTTTGCAGCGGTTTAAATTGATTACCGGTTCCTGCAATAATACAGCGAGCAGGGCTTTGAGTATGAGACATAGCTTGTATTAATAAATCAAACCGTTTAATTTTTACCAATCTGCCAACTCCAAGGATATAATCTCCATAAGTGTTGTGGAAATATTTCCCTTCGTAAGGTAAAGAGTGATAAAGGACTTCACTTTCCAATTTATTATAAAGATATAGTCGTTTTTGTACATTTTTAGAAACTGAAAATAATTTTTTGCTCGTTCCCAAATATTTAGTATCACTATTTTTTACATATTCTTTTGCAGAATAAGTTATTTGGTTTTTTACCGGGCCATAAGGACTGTTAAAAAGATCATAAGCTCTTCTAAATTGATGATTTAAATAAACAATCTTGTTTTGATGCTTCACCATCCAAGAAGGAAATTTCAGAGGAATAACAACATCAGCTGACTTAGAAAGGTCAAGAGTCTTCCAAACGTTGCAATTATTGATAAGATAATTTTTTCTAAATCCTTTCAATAAAAAGGGGAAGGAAATCAATTCTGCATTATACCCAGCCGAGTTAAATTCTTCTGTTAATCTTTGGGCAAATAATTCATTTCCCCCTGTAACAAAAGGTATTGTAGTATTGCAAATGATAATTTTAATTTGTTTCATTGAAAATCACACTTTCAATACTTTGCTTGAAAATAAGACCTGCACGATCCCAGGAATGCATAAGCATATCGTTTCTTCCATTTTGCCCCTTAATCGTACAGAGGTTTGGATTTTCATACGCTTTTCTCATCTGTCTTTTTAAGGAATCAATATTTGGTTCGGCCCATAACTGCCCTTCTTCTGTAAATAAATGCTGGAACCTTTGAGAAATTGCTCGTTTCATACTATTTGCTGGTTTACATAACTCATAGTCTATTAAAAATGAATTTTTTTCATTTATAAAATCCATATGTCCTCCCCAAGCTGTAGTAATCACAGGAACTCTGCTGGATAACGCTTCAAGGAATGGTAAGCACACTCCTTCCCCTCTTGTAGGTAATACAAACGCTTTACCTAATGTATATAGACCGCTAATCTGCTCTAGATTTAAATGATCCGTAATTAGATATATGGGTGCAGTATTTTTCTTAAATCCAAGAAATGATTTATACCATTTAATTTTCTGCTTGATCCGACCTTTCTTTTTTTGATAACCATATCCATTGATTTTTATTACTAAGGCAACGTTATCCTGAGCAGAAAATTCTTCCCAATATGCTTTTAATAATCCTTCTGGGTTTTTTCGATGTTGGAAACCAAAAATGGATATAAATATAAATCTTCCGTTTATATTTTTTAATGGATAAGGTTTATTATCTGGACTGAACAGGTTGGTATTTACGCCATGTGGGGCTATATAAATGGGGATATTAACCCCACTATTAATTAAAGCAATCTTGTTATGGAGAGAAGGTACAAATACTGCATCAAACTTATTTATAGTTGGAAACCACCGCTGTGGTATTCTAGACGTTTCCCAAACAGTGTTCAATATTACATATTCACATGTTTTTTTTTCTAAATCTATATCGATGCTGTAAGGTAATTTATGATGAATAAGGACCTTGGGCTTGTTTGGCGAATAAGGCTTTTGGATTAAATCTTGCAATCTTGGGCTGGTATTTTGAACCATTTTTGCAGACTTAGTATATTTAGCATCTACTTTAATATCGACATTTTGACGGTCTAAAGCTAATGCATACTCTCTGCTGGCAATTCCTAAACCGTTGTTTTTAAGTACAGGACCACGCCAAATCACCTGATAATCTGTCACTAATAATCACACCTTCAGAATCAAATCATATCGGCTGATTTATTTATTTATTTATTTATTGAATACCATTTTCGATTGTGGAAAGAGACTGACATGTAATGATCGGATAATTTATTAATATATTGTCTCGATATTCTTCTTCTTTTACACGCTTTATTTAAAGATTTTTCAAGAATAAGCTGATCGGGATAATGCTTATATACAAAGTTTCCATAAGTTTCAAACTCTGAAAATGCAAATTTTATTCTGTTGCTGATTGTTTCAATAATAGCTAAGTACCAACTTTTATCATGTTTTGTTTCTATAGCATTTTTAAGTTTATAAAGAAGTTCCTTTTCAAATAACATATAATGTGCCACAAAAGATCTAGGTGCCATAGCACGATATCCGAGAAGAGTTTCATACGTGTTAAAATATTGATCATGACTCCAATCTCTACAAAAGAAAATCGTTTTCTGCTCCCTTATAAAGTGATGGGGACGTATTAGTACTGTATCAGCATCAATTACTAAGAAATAATTTTGAGAGCATATAACATCACCGCTAAGTTTTAATAACTGTTGCAACATCCATCCAGATCTATCCCATTTATCGGTGCGATAATTTATAATTTCTTTTGATATTGGGAGAACTGTTTTCTCATCAATAAATGTGCATTCTTTTTTTTTGCAAACATATTTAATCCTTTTGTTGTCGGGTGCAACAATATATATATCCCCGATAGGGTGCATGATATTCTTTCTTACTCCATCAATAACTAATGGTAGGGTTTTTTGATCTTTTTCAATAGCAGGTATGAGAATATCTATTTTCACTTCACTGTGCTCCTGATGCTCACTTGTGATCAAGTTTTATCACACCTCCATTTTTAAGCCTATGTAAAGTATATGTTATTAAATATATAAAATGATTATATGAAGAAATCAGTACTCGCTTCTTTAACTGGTTATATGCCGTTACAACGACAGAACATACTACATACGCTATTGAAAGTTAAAAGTGTTCTTAGTTGTTAAGCTTATCTATAACCAATGGGGGAGTTTACTAATGAAATTATTAATTTTAACGGGAGGTTCAGGAAAGCGGTTATGGCCACTATCAAATGATATATATTCTAAGCAGTTTTTAAAAGTGCTAAAGAATGAGGATGGGGTTCCTCAATCGATGGTTCAGCGGGTTTATCATCAATTAAAACAGCTAAATTTACACGATTCAAGTTATATTATTACAAACCATAAACAATTGGATGTTCTATATAGTCAGTTGGGAGCAAAGATCAATACAATCATCGAGCCAGAACAACGAGATACATTTCCAGCTATTCTTCTTGGCTGTTCCTATTTGTATTCTCTGACCGATGTGAAAAAGGATGAATTCATTGGAGTTATTCCCGTAGACTCTTATGTTGAACCGGAATACTACTCTAAACTCAATGATCTTTCTATAGCGGTAAATGATTCAGGAGCAAATATTGGTCTCATAGGATTAACCCCTTTATATCCAACTGATAAATATGGCTATATAAAAACGCAACCTATCGATAAAGACTATTACAATGTCTCGACTTTTATTGAAAAGCCTAACATTGAAAAAGCAAAAGAGCTCATTTCACAACAAGCTTTGTGGAATAGTGGACTTTTTATGTTTAGGTTAAGTTTTATTTTAAATATTTTAAGAGACAATAAGCTTCCAATCGAATATGACGAGTTGGTATCTAATTTTGATCAAATAAAGAAGACAAGTTTTGATTATGAAGTCGTGCAACAGAATAAAAAAGTAGTTTCTTTACCTTATTCTGGAAATTGGAAAGACCTGGGAAGTTGGGATACCATTTCACAAGAGTTACCTAACATTAATGGTATGGGTAAAATAAACGATTGTAATAATACACATCTCATTAATACACTAAATACACCTGTAGTGGTGAATGGTATTGATAATGCCATTATAACTGTAAGTCCCGATGGTATTCTTGTAAGTGACAAAACTAAAAGTTCAAATTTGAAGGAGATCATTTCAGATATAAATCGGCGACCGATGTATGAGGAACGCCGGTGGGGATGGTATCAATGTATTGATTTTCAAGAAACCGATCAAAATCAAGTTCTTATTAAACGTATTAAAGTGGATGCGGGAAAGAATTTAAGCTACCAGCTCCATCATTATCGTAAAGAGGTATGGACGATAACTGAAGGGCATGGATTATTTGCTTATAAAGGACAAATAAAGCCTATTAAACCCGGTGACGTATTAAAGATTGACCAAGGTGAAGAACATGGTGTAAAAGCTATTACTGATTTAGAAATGATTGAAGTGCAGATGGGAAACCAGCTTATTGAAGAAGATATAGTTCGATTATTTATGACTTGGGAAGAAATTGAAACTCATTGTTCTAAATGAATATTATTTCCAAAAATGAGATTTTCATGAGACATATAGGGAGGTTTGTCATCTCTCTAATCCTTCTAAATAATATTACTTGTAATATTTATAGCGGGTTAATTTTGTGAATTGTACAAAGTAACCTGAGTTTTTTATGTACTTTTTTTGAATGATGATCTGCGAATTAAATCCTTTTTTACCATGTCAGCCTCATAGGACTAGCCAAAGGGGGTCTATTTTCATATTAACCTAGGTGTTTTTCCTATACCGATATTTACCCAGAACATATACTATCAACATACTGATGATATTAACCAATTTTCAAATTTATTAAGTCAAACTGTTCATGGCAAAGGAGAATAAATAGTGGAAAATCTAAGCGAATCTAAAATTATATTTAAATTTGAAGATACCCCAGTAGTTTCGATTATTATCTCTGTTCACAATAAATGGAACTTAACCTATGCTTGTCTGAATTCAATTAAGGAATATACCGAGGATATACCATATGAAATCATCTTAAATGATAATGGATCCACTGATGAAACCACAAATATATCGAAATATGTAGAAAATATCAATGTCCTACGTGATGGCACTAATCGGGGATATTTGTTGGGATGTAATCATGCGGCTAAATTTGCAAGGGGTAAATATATTTTATTATTAAATAATGATACTTTAGTTACTGAAAAGTGGCTTTCGGTTCTTGTAGATACAATTGAAAATGATGAGAGAATTGGAATGGTTGGTTCTAAATTAATTTATCCGGATGGTCGTCTTCAGGAAGCGGGAGGTATTGTATGGAGGGACGCTACTCCATGGAATTATGGTAAAGGGTTAGATGCGAATCAACCACAATTTAACTATGTTAAAGAAGTAGACTACATTACGGGAGCTTGCACAATGATTCGAGCTAGTCTTTGGCGGGAAATTGGTGGATATGATGAAAGATTTATACCTTCTTATTATGAAGATACTGATTTAGCATTTGAAGTAAGAAACCACGGCTATAAAGTCGTATATCAACCATTGTCGGTAGTCATCCATTTTGAACATGGTACCAATGGTAAAGATGCCATGAAAAAATATATTTTAGATAATAAGATGAAATTTAGAGACAAGTGGAAAGAAACTCTTAATCGAGAGCACTTTGAAACTAGACGGAACATATTTTTAGCAAGAGATCGAAGTAGAAATAAGAAATCGATTCTTGTCATTGATCATCATGTCCCAATGTATGATATGGATGCTGGAAGCAAATATATTTACAATTATTTAAAAGTCTTTGTAAAATTAGGACTTCGCGTCGTATTTATTACAGATAATTTCGTGAAACATGAACCATATGCTACAGAACTTGAACAAATGGGCATTGAAATATTATACGGATATGAATACTTTAAAACTATAAAAAATTGGATTAGAAAATATGGCCGTTATTTTCATTATGTATATTTAATAAGACCGCATACCTCTATTAAATATATCGACTCCATAAAAAAATACTGTAGAGGTAAAATTTTTTATAATGCCATTGATATTCATTATTTAAGGGAATTTAGAAGATATAAAGTAACCAAGAGTCCAAAAATAAAAAAAGAGTATCTAAGATGGAAACGGATCGAAACAAAATTATTTAAGAGCGCTGATGTGATCCATGTGGTTAGCATGTACGAGCAAAAAATATTAGAAAAGAAATTCCCTAGTAAAATAATTAGAACTCTGCCTATCTATTATTTTGAACAAGGAGCAGCGAAGGATATAGCTTCTTATGAAAGCAGAAAAGGTATTATTTTTGTAGGTAACTTTAATCATCGTCCTAATGCTGATGCTGTATCATTATTTATTCATAATATTTTACCAATCGTAAAAAAAGAGCTACCTGATGTTCCATTTTATGTAGTCGGAGCTGAGGGGCATGATCCTCCTAAACAATATCATGAAATAAAAAAACTGAATGGTGATCAAATCATTGTAACTGGTTATGTTTCTGAGCAGGAACTAAAAGATTATTATAACAAAGCCCGGGTGGCGATAGCTCCCCTAAGGTTTGGTGCTGGAGTTAAAGGAAAGGTGGCCGAAGCTTTATATTTTAGGGTACCTATGGTCACAACCAAAATTGGGGCAGAAGGTTATAAGGATATCAACCAGTATATATCGATTGAAAATGCAAATGATGCAAATGCGTTTGCAAATGAAATTATCCGAATATATAAAAATAAACAAGCTTGGGAAAGTATATCGAATAATTCAAGGCATTACGTAGATCAATACTTTACTTTAGCCACTGCTATAAATGAAATTAATAAAGATATAAATTGAAATATATTTGAAAGGATGGTTACATGAAGGTCGTAATTTTGGCGGGTGGGTTAGGAACAAGAATTAGCGAAGAATCTCATCTTAAGCCAAAGCCGATGATTGAAATTGGCGGAAAGCCTATATTATGGCATATAATGAAAATTTATTCTCATTATGGCTTTAATGAATTTATTATTTGCCTTGGATATAAGGGATACGCCATTAAGGAATATTTTGCAAACTATCATTTAAATCATTCTGATGTAACTTTTGATTTTAGCCAAACGCCTATAAAAACAACTATCCATAGTTATTGTGCTGAGCCTTGGAAGGTAACCCTTGTTGATACTGGAAACGAAACATTAACTGGAGGTCGTTTAAAAAGAATTGAAAGATTAATAGGAAATGAAACTTTTATGATGACCTATGGAGATGGTCTTTCAAATATAAATATTGACAACCTCCTTGATTACCACTACAAAAGCAAAAAGATAGCTACAGTTACCGCTGTCCAGCCTGAAGGTAGGTTTGGTTCATTAGATATAGAAGAAAATGGTGTAGTTAAAGGGTTTCTTGAAAAACCAAAAGGAGATGGCAATTGGGTTAACGGTGGATTTTTTGTTTTATCATCTGAAGTTTTTAACTATATTGATGGTGATTCCACCGTATTTGAAAGGGAACCACTACAACAATTAGCAGATAAAGGGGAACTAGCAGCTTATAAACATTCAGGATTCTGGTTTCCAATGGATACTTTAAGAGATAAAAATAATCTAGAGGAAATGTGGAAAAAAGGTAGCCATCCATGGAAAATATGGAACTGATGGGAGTGAGAATGTGGATAATTCTATTATAAAATCAGATATGGAATATATAATGAGTAGTTTAGATCCTATCGAAAAAGATCGATTTCAAGATTCCGTCATAGTAATAACAGGATGTGCAGGCTTTCTCGGGCTATATTTCTTACAGTTCTTTATATCTAAGGCGAAAGAACTTGGCATTCGTTCTATTATTGGAATGGATAATTTTTTGTTAGGAAAACCGAAGTGGCTTTCATTAATGGAAAAAAATAATGAAATCTTAAACTTGTATCAGTTTGATATTGCCAAAGATGATATGAACGCTGTACCGGGATTACGTGATGCTACATTTATTGTTCATATGGCTTCTATTGCATCACCAGTGTTCTATCGAAAGTATCCGGTCGAGACAATAGATGCGAACATATGGGGATTAAGAAAATTACTCGATTATTATAAAAGTAAAAAACTAAAGGGGTTTTTATTTTTTTCAAGTAGTGAAGTATATGGAGATCCATTGCCGGAAAATATTCCCACTACAGAAGATTATCGAGGAAATGTCTCTTCTACAGGTCCCCGTTCCTGTTATGATGAGGCGAAACGTTTTGGCGAAACAATGTGCTATGTTTTTGCTAATCTTCACCAAATGCCTATTACCATTGTGAGACCATTTAATAACTATGGTCCAGGAATGAAACTTGGAGACCGTAGAATACCAGCGGATTTTGCGAAAGCGGTTATGGAAAATCAAGATTTAATCATTTTATCAGATGGTACACCGACTAGAACATTCTGCTATGTTACTGATGCAATTGTTGGCTATATAAAAGCATTAATTTATGGGGAGTTTGAAATTTTTAATATTGGTATAGATACTCCAGAAATTTCAATGAGGAATTTAGCAGATATTTATGCAAACAAAGGCAAAGAAATAATGAATTACGCCGGTACTATTAAGTTTGATGCCCCAATTGAAAAAGATTATCTTATGCATAATCCCTTCCGAAGATGTCCAGATATCTCAAAAGCTAAACAGTTATTAAAATATAATCCTAGAATTCAAGTAAATGAGGGTGTTAGTAAATTTTTAGAATTTCTTAAGATAAGTGAGGGTACGGTATGGTTACAGTAATCGGACTCGGATTTGTAGGATTGACAACTGCGCTTGGCTTTTGTTCAAAAGGATTCAAAGTGTTTGGCTATGATTATGATAGTAGTAAAACAGATCTAATTAATAAAGGCAAGGTTCCTTTTTTTGAACCGTATTTGGAGGAAGTACTTAATAAAAATCTTAATAGTAATTTTTATATTGTGAAAGATTTAGCTGATGCTATTAAAGAAAGTGATGTTGTCTTTATTTGTGTAGGGACTCCATGTAAAGCTGATGGTAGTGCAGATTTTAAGTATATATATAGTGCTTTAGAAGCAAGTTTGAAAGAAATGAAGAAAAAGGATTACAAGGTTATTGTTATAAAGTCGACTGTTCCACCTTCTTCAACAGAGGAAAAAATTAAGCCGTTTATTCATTCTCTAGGTTTTGAAGTTGGGAAGGACGTGGGGTTAGCTAATAATCCAGAATTTTTAAGAGAAGGCTATGCCTGGGAAGACTTTGTTAAGCCTGATCGGATCGTAATAGGTCAAAGCGACAGCCGGAGCGGATCTATCGTCGAGAATTACTATAAGCCATTTCAATCTCCAATATACAAAGTATCATTGAATACTGCAGAATATATTAAATACCTCTCGAATACCCTTCTTTCCACTTTAATAAGCTTTTCTAATGAACAGTCGCTAATTGCAAATTCCATTGGAGATATAGATATAAAAAAATCATTCGAAGTATTGCATATGGATAAGAGATGGAATGGCAGACCAGCGGGAATGTCTAAATATATCTATCCTGGTTGTGGATTTGGAGGCTATTGCCTACCAAAAGATACATTGGCTTTATATACTTTAAGCAAACAGAAAGGTTATACCCCTAATTTGTTTAAAAATGTCCTTGATATTAATCAACAAATTAAATCATTCGTAGTTCAAAAAGTATGCGATACTGTTCAACCTTCGGAAACCATTGGGATTTTGGGCCTTTCATTTAAACCAAATTCGGATGATGTAAGAGATACACCTGCTAACGATATTATTAAAAAGCTCTTGGTGAATGGATATACAAACATTATTGCTTATGATCCTTTAGCTATTGATAGCTTTAAAAAAGAATATAATTATCCTATCCATTATGCACCATCCACTTCTGAACTTATTGATTTAGCAGATCATATTATTATCCTTACAGCCTGGAAGGAGTTTATCGAAAACAAAGAAATATTGACCAGAAAAAATATCTACGACTTTAGGTATATATTCTAATAAACTTTGATTTAATCTCTTTCATTACTTTGAAAAGATTAATAATTCCCAGGCGCTTCTGTTTGATGTGAATGTTTATCATGTCAACATGAAGCGCTCTTAAATTTTAAAACCAAATTACGAAAATTTAGCAAAGGATGTGTTGTCATGATTATTAAAGAAGGGAAAATAAATGGTGTCTTTGAAATTTATCTCCAGCCTTTGAAAGATTCAAGAGGATATTTTATGAGAACTTTTGATGAAAAACAGTTAAGAAATTACCGGATAGAACGAAATTGGGTTCAGGAGAATCATGCCTTTTCACAAAAAAAAGGAACGATAAGAGGTTTGCATCTTCAATTGGGACCATATTCAGAATCAAAGTTAATTAGAGTAGTTCGTGGAGCAATTATGGATGTATTTCTAGACCTAAGACTTAATTCACCAACGTATGGTAAATGGGATTCTATTGTATTATCTGAAGAAAATAATACAATGCTTTATATTCCTAGGGGGTTTGCCCATGGGTACTGTACACTTACTGATCATTGTGAAGTCATCTATAAAGTTGATAATTACTATTCGCCTAAAAACGAAACAGGCATTATTTGGAACGACTCAACTTTAAATATTAACTGGCCAGTTTCAAAGCCAATTTTATCAGAAAAGGATGCTCAACTTCAGACTTTTCAAGAATTTATCGATAATTATCAGGGAATTGCTCTTGAATAAGCTAAAGGAGGCTTTACATGAATGAAAAAAGTGATTGTAACGGGAGCTAGTGGATTTATCGGAAGACATGTACTTGAACAATTACTTAAACGGGGCTACGAAGTTCATGCAATTTCGTCTAATCCAGATCGTGTAACTATTAATAATGAATGTAATTGGCACCTTATTAATTTATTCGATTACGAAAAAGTTGATGACTTATTTAATCGTATAAAAGCTAATTATTTACTCCACTTAGCATGGGAGTTAACACCAGGAACATACAAGTCGTCCTTAAAAAACTTCCTGTGGGTACAATCCAGTATAAGGATGTTACATGCTTTTCATAATAATGGTGGAATGCGTCTAGTAATGGCAGGAACATGTATGGAAAAGTATTTATCTATGGGGCTTGAAGTAACCGAGGCAGAAATTAAGGTAAATACAGGCGTAAATGTATATGGGAATTGTAAAAATATTTTGAAACAATATATGATACTTTTTACAAATGAAACAAATATAAGCAGTGCATGGGGGCGTATATATAATACATTTGGCCCATATGAGAATAAGGAACGACTATTCCCTACTATTATAAACAGTATCCTTCAAAATAGTGAAGCAAAATGTTCGAATGGTAATTTTTACAGAGATTATTTATATGTGAAAGATGTTGCATCCGCCCTAACCGAACTATTGGATAGCAATATTCAAGGAACAGTTGATATAGGTACAGGAAAATCAAAACTCTTAAATGAAATCATAATGAATGTTGGCGTACGTATGGGGCATCCAGAATTAATAAAGTTAGGGGCTATCAAAATAAATAACTATGAACCCAAAACATTAGTTGCTAATGTAAGACGTTTACATCAAGAGTTAAATTGGCACCCAAATTATTCTTTTGAACAGGGATTAGATGAAACGATAGCATGGTGGAAAAATCAGCAAAATAATAGATAGTGATCACTTTAAGTATGTATACTATTGGCCATAAAATGAATTCCTTCCATTATAATAACATCAACATTTAAATAAGGAATCACTTCTAAAATATACAAGGTAAGAAGTGATTTTTTTTCGGAAGGGTATCAAAACTAATGCCAAATTAAAGAGGTGAATATACTGGCATTCCAACAAATGCCTAATTTTACATTTTAAATGTTTTAATCATTTTTTTGGACAAGCTTTACTAAAAGACTCACATCTTAGGAATTTTAAATAAGTTAATAGAAAATATCTATTTCTATTTTCATATACAAAATATTATAATAATTAGGAATATTATGACTTACATATGTTGAGCGTGAAAATTTGCAACAAAAATGAGGAGGATTACATATGTCAAAAAACATAAAATTAACAGCCGCTATAGGTGATTATGATATTCATCATAGCCTAATAAATGGTGAAGTAGAAGCAGCCGGCATTGATCTTACGGTATTACCAATGCGATCTGGTGAGAGACATTGGCGAATGATGCGACATGATGAATTTGATATTGCTGAACTGTCAATGAGCTCGTATTTAATTTCAAAAAGTCATGAATTAAAGGACTATATTGCAATTCCTGTCTTTCCACATCGTCGTTTTCGCCATTCCTTTATATTTATTAACCCTAATAATAAGATTGACTCTCCGAAACAATTGGAAGGTAAAAGAATTGGTGTTAGAACTTGGCAAGCTACAATGGGGGTATGGGCTCGTGGAATCTTACAAGAAGAATATGGCGTTGATCTTCGGTCAATTAAATGGTTTACTCATGATCCAGAGGATTTAGAAATAAAGTTTCCTAGTGATTTCCAGATTGAACGTATCCCGAAAGGTGCTAACATTGATTCTATGTTACGTAATCAGGAATTGGAAGCAATTATATATCCAGATATGCCACAATCATTTTTAGATGGAAATCCAAATATAGACCGATTATTTAAAAATTATAAACATGAGGAAATTGAATATTTTAACAGTACAAATATTTTTCCAATTATGCATACTGTTGTTATTAAAAAGTCAGTATTAGACGACAATCCGTGGGTAGCCACTAATTTAGTAAAAGCTTTTGAAAGGTCAAAGAATAATGCATGGAAACGAATGGAGGATCCAAGAATTATTAGTTTGGCTTGGTTTCGAGAACTACTAGAAGAACAACATAACATATTAGGTAGAGATCCATGGCCAATTGGTTTGGAGGTTAATCGAAAACCTTTAGAAAAGTTAATACAATATTCAGTAGACCAAGGAATGATGAAACAATCAATACCATTAGAACATTTATTTTTTCATACAACACTTGACAATAGTCCGCAACTTATTTAGAACTACGACTTGGTAATGGAAGGAGGTGATAGCAGTCTTAAAACCTATTTAAAGAGATTAGGAGGGAGTGATACTAAAAGTAGTACTAATATCAATATTTCTCATAGTCTCACCTATTAATATATGAGGAAAAGGTATAGTTACGGAAATATTTTTCTGAATATTTTAAATTATCAAAAATAACAATCGACGTAACTCTAGTCTTGTTTGATTTGTAAGCTTAACATTGAAAGGGGTTTCATGAATGGTGAAAAAGCAATTTCTACTTATTTTAGCTTTGCTATTATTAACTGGTATGTTAGGTGCTTGCTCTTCTGGAACAACATCAACTGAAACTAGCTCTTCTTCTTCTAATGCGAATACCCCATCTACCAATACAGCTGAGGAACAAAAAGATGATAGTTCAGAATACTTTAAAGGAAAAACGATAACTTTTATCGTGCCATATAATCCTGGTGGAGGATATGATACAGTTGCTCGTTCACTTGCTCCAAAACTTGAGGAACTTACAGGTGCAAAACTTGTTGTGAAAAATTTACCTGGTGGCGGAGGGAATCTAGGAACGAATACGCTTTTTAATTCAAAGAATGATGGATTAACAATCGGGATATTAAATGGCACCCAAATTGTAAATTCTGATTTATTTGGATCTGAATCAGAAGGTGTTCAATACGATATTGATCGTTTTTCTTATTTAGGACGTGTGAATGAAGAGGATATGGTCGTTTACACAAAGAATGGTGGGAATTATAAAAGTATTGAAGATTTGATGAAATCTGAACAGCCAATTACATTTGCTGTAGGAGCTCCAACTGATAATTTGTTTGCGGGTTTAGTCATCATGCAGGAAGCACTAGGAATTCCATTTGAAATTATTCCTGGTTACAGTGGTTCAGCAGAAATGGAATTAGCGGTTTTAAACGGGGAAGTAGATGGAACTTATGCTACATTACCTCAACGTATTGCAGGATTTAAATCTGGAGATTTCCAACCGATTGGTTTAGTACTTCGACAGTCAGAGGAATTACCTGAGATTCCAGTAATTGCCGATTATATAGAAGGAGAAGAAAATAATAAATTATTCAAATCACTTCAAAACATGACTGCAGCTGGAAGGGTTATAGCTGCACCACCAGATTTAGATGAAGGTAAAAGAAAGTTCTTAGAAGATACTTTAAATCAAATTCTAACAGATCCTAAAATAGTTGAAGAATGGGAAAAAGCAGATCGACCAATTAACTGGATGGATGGCAAAGAATACTCAGACCTGATGGCTGATCTTAAGAACAATACACCTTCTAGGTTAGGAGAGTTGCTTGAGGAAGAGAGAGCAACATTAAAGTAAGACAAAAACTACCTGTTGAACGTATAGATGTTAGACCTCCGTTACATTCAGAACTATTAACTTTTTGTTTGTAGCGGAGGGTGACATCCATAGTTCTAGGGTTAATCAAACACATTAACCGAGATGTTAATCATCGGAGGAGGTATCCATGTTTGGTGAACTGATTCAAGGTATACAATTACTAGGAAACATGCAAACTGTTACGATGTTGTTACTAGGATCTTTATTTGGTGTGATTATTGGTGTCATACCAGGATTAGGTGGTATTTTTGCGTTAGCTATGTTGTTGCCATTTGTTTATACAATGGATTTAGTTCCAGGTATTACATTATTACTTTCTGCACATGCAGTCATTAATACATCCGGTTCGATCACATCCATTTTATTTGGGACTCCAGGGTCACCAGGTACTGCTGCTACCGTGTTTGATGGTTACCCTCTTAATAAGCAGGGCAAGGCAAGTTATGCATTAGGCGCAAATTTGTCTGCTTCTTGTCTTGGCGGTATTATAGGTGCGTTATTTTTGGCAATATTAATTCCTGTTATACGTCCAGTCATCTTGAGCTTCGGAACGCCAGAATATTTTATGTTAACGTTACTTGGTTTGTCACTTATTTCTGTTATTGGTGAGGATACATCGAAAATTAAAGCTGCAATTATAGCAGTTTTGGGATTGCTACTATCTACCATCGGGATGGATATGTCCTATGGTGTTCCACGTTTTACGTTTGATTCTATGTATTTATGGGATGGATTACCATTGGTTCCCGTAGTAATTGGTTTATTTGCAATTGCAGAAATGGCGGATCTGTCTATCCAGCAAGCAAGTGCTATTTCTGAAAAGAAGCAAACATTTTCTGATATGTGGCTTGGCTTTCTTGAATCTTTTAAAAGATGGTGGTTAGTTTTTAGGTGTAGCGTCATAGGTACCCTAATAGGCATCATTCCGGGGCTTGGTAGTGAAACCGCAAATTTCATTGCATATGGTCATGCTGTTCAAACCTCAAAAAACCCAAAATTATTTGGCAAAGGTGCAATTGAAGGGGTTATTGCGCCCGAAAGTGCAAATAATTCAAAAGAGGGTGGTTCATTACTGCCAACATTAGCATTAGGTATCCCAGGCTCCGCTGCTATGGCATTACTATTAGGCGCTTTTATGATCTGGGGGGTACAGCCTGGACCTGATATGATTGAAAACAATCTACCAATTATTTATTTAATGGTTGCGGTTTTAGTAGCTGGAAACATTATCGGGGCTCTTATTTCAATACCAATGTCATGGTGGACAATCAAATTGACTAATCTAAAAGCATCGTTAATGGTTCCAATCATCATTGTATTGGCAACCATTGGTGCCTATGTTACTAATAATCATATTGGGGATATAATTGTTGCATTTTTCTTCGGTATAATCGGATATGTGATGAAACGATATGGTTATTCGCGTGCAATATTCTTAATTGCAATAGTGCTAGGTGGCATGGCAGAGCATTACTTAAATTTATCAATGAGAATCTATGATTTTAGTTTTATTTTTAGACCAATTAGTATGTTATTGCTAGTTTTAATAATATTAACTTGGACATTTCCACTAATTAAAGGTTGGTTTACAAAAATTAGGGGGACAGGCAATGAATAAAAAAATAGATTTCTTATTTTTAATACTAATCTTACTGGTTTTCATAGTTTTCTTAATCGATAGCCAATCATTAATAGCAGGCAGTAAGCGGATGCCAGTTATGATTATAATCCCGGGTATAATTTTAACAGGTGGATATCTTTTATACCTATTTATTGGAGAGAGACTAAAAGACAATGGCGATGTGCAAAATGAAAATTCTTCAGTATCTTTTATACGTATATTAAAAAATAAACATTTAGCTTTTTTTAGTTGGTTAATGTTATTTACAGTGCTTATCTATCTTTTGGGTTTTATGATTGCAATCCCGTTATTTCTGCTCTTTATGTCTAGATTATTTTATAAGGAAGGTTGGATTCACTCGATTGCGTTAGCAGGAGGAACCTTATTATTTTTTCAAATATTTTTTATTAAGATTCTTCAAATTGCGCCTTATGAAGGAGTTATTTTTAGATTAATCTAGAGAACTGGTTTTATCAAAACTTTCGCTTTGGAATTAGGGTGTAGATGGAATGTCTATTGACAAAACCGTCTACCCCTTTATATTCAATCAGGATGACCTTTTCAGAAGATAGATTACCTGCTCTTACTCCCCATTATTTAATTCTGCATTTTAACCAAAAGTTCCACTTAGAATTGATAGATTCCCTGATAGAACATTTCTTTACTTTTGAGTAACAAAGATTTATTCAATAAATCAATAGAAAAGATTTATTTCCATTAAATAATTCTAAATATTATAATTATTATGAAAATACAAGTTGCAATTAGAAAGGTGGAGTAACTTGACTCAGCTTACTAAAATAGAATTTAAAAAACTAAATGTTAACGGAAATATCATTCGCTACTATGAAAAAGGGAGAGGGGAAGCATTAGTTTATCTACATGACTACAATGGATTAAAAGATTGGCATCCTTTTCAGGATGAGTTATCGAATGACTTTAGAGTAATTGCGGTTGAATTCCCAGGATTTGGAGAATCTGAAAGACCGGAATGGCTTAAAACTATGGATGACTTATCATTCTATTTTTTAGACATTTTAGATGCGCTTAATTTAGAGTCTGTTCATTTAATAGGACATTCTCTAGGTGGATGGCTTGCTGCTGATCTAGCTAGTCGATACTCTGAAAGGGTTAAAAGTTTGGTATTGTTAGATGCTATGGGCTTATATTTAAACGACGTCAAGTATCCAGATATATATATGATTTCGGAGGAAGAACATAAGGGGTTAAGGTATTATAATTCAAGCAAAAAATTAGAAAGCGATCTTGATTTTTTGGAGCTGGCAAGAGCGCAAGCTATGACATCAAGATTAGCGTGGACACCGCGCTTTCATGATCCAAAATTGAAATATCGGTTACATCGTATTAATGTACCAACCCTACTATTGTGGGGGGAAGAGGATCAAATTGTACCAACTGAATATGCAGAAGAGTTCAAGAAATATATACCGCATGCACAAGTAGTATATATTTCTGAAAGTTCACACGTCCCACAGGTAGAACAACCTGAAAAAATTGTAAAGGTTATGCAACTTTTCTTGAGTCAAAACTTACTTAAAACTAGTGATAGGGGGTAGAGCTTTGAAAGTATTCATGTTCCATTTAATGCCATGGCAGTATTTACCTGAGGATTTTAAAGAGAATAATGTGTCTTCATGGGTTACGTATTCTAATCAAAATTATGATCCTAAAAAAGGTGCTGAACTTTATGAAAACTATTTAAATCAGCTTTGTTATGCGGAGGAATTAGGGTTTGATGGCATTTGCGTTAATGAGCATCACCAAACTGCATATGGTTTAATGCCGAGTCCAAACGTAGTTGCATCAGCATTAGTTCAAAGGACATCGCAGGTGAAGATTGCACTACTTGGGAATGCACTTCCGTTGCGACAGCATCCACTTAGAGTAGCCGAAGAAGTTGCAATGTTAGATAACATGAGTAGGGGCAGAATCATTTGTGGATTTGTAAGAGGGATTGGAAGTGAATACCACGTTTTCCCAATTGATCCTACAACTTCGCGAGATCGCTTTCATGAAGCACATGATTTAATTCTTGAGGCATGGACAAAACCAGGTCCATTTGAATGGAATGGAGAGTATTATACTGCTAGATATGTTAATCCATGGCCAAGACCATATCAAGAGCCACATCCTCCAATTTGGATACCAACTCAAGGGAGTGGAGAAACAATTGAATGGGTAGCTGAAAACCACTATACATTGCTGCAAACATTTAGTCCGTTAAAGAACATTGAAAAGGTATTGGGAAGCTTTCATAAAACATGTCAAGAAGAGTATGGATATATTCCAAGTGAAGATCAAGTAGGATGGGCAATGCCTGTATATATAGATGATACAGATGAAAAGGCCTACAATAACGCTAGACCACATTTAGAATATCTTGTTCAAAAGCTTCAACATCGTCCACCTCAATCTCTGTTCCCGCCGGGATACCTAACAGAACGTTCAATGGAAGCAGTTTTAAAAATGAAAGGTGGCGCTACCCGCGGTAAGTCCTATGAAGAATTAATAGAAACTAAGTATGCAATTGTTGGAAGTGCCGAAACTGTTGCAGAATCGTTGATGGAAGTGGCAGAAAGAGTAGGATGTGGAATTGTTGTTCCAATGCTCCAATTTGGTACAATGCCACATGAACAAGTAATTGAAAACATGAATCGATTTGCAGAAGGTGTTATGCCAAAGTTAAAGGAATTTGTTCCAAGTGTTTTTAAGGCAAAGCAAATCTAAATAGAAATATTTTACCAAATTCAATAAAACCAACGAAAAAAGCCCTAAAATTTTCGAGGCCACTGAAAAAGTCCTTAAAATTTTAAAAAGGTATAATTCTCATATATTTGAGGAATTATACCTTTTTTCTTGTATAATTATAGTATCAATTTCAAGTGGGTGGATTGGATGATACAAAAACAAGAGATGATGAATTTAAGTCCATATATGCAAATTTATGATTTGGTTGTTCCAAAGGATAACCTTCTACGCAGAATAAACGATCTAATCGATTTTTCATTTGTTTATGAAGAACTTGAAGATAAATATTGTCATGATAATGGACGCAATGCGATCCACCCTATTCGTATGTTTAAATATCTATTGTTAAAATCCATTTACAATATATCCGATGTTGATATTGTTGAACGTTCAAAGTATGATATGTCGTTTAAATATTTTCTTGATATGGCACCAGAAGACCCAGTGATTGAACCAAGTTCTTTAACGAAGTTTCGGAAATTACGTTTAAAAGATATTAATCTTTTAGATTTACTGATAAATAAAACTGTTGAAATTGCAATTGCTAAAGGCATTCTAAAAAGTAAATCTCTCATTGTGGACGCCACACATACAGGAGCTCGTTATAATCAAAAATCAGCAAAAGAAGTTTTGATGGACCGATCGAAATTACTTAGAAAGACGATTTACCAAATAGATGTAAATATGAAATGTAAATTTCCAAGCAAAACCAATTCTGATGTATTAGAAGATCAGATAGAATACTGTCAAAAACTAGTTAAGGTAGTTGAAAAGGAAGAAATACTTTGTGAGTATCCAAAAGTTAAAGAAAAATTAAATCTTTTAAAAGAGACATTGGATGATGATATAGAACATTTACAACTTTCACAAGATGAAGACGCGAAGATTGGGCATAAGTCGGCGGACTCTTCCTTTTTTGGTTATAAGACACATATAGGTATGAGTGAAGAAAGAATTATTACTGCAGCAACGGTAACAACTGGTGAAAAAAATGATGGAAAACAATTAGAGACTATAGTGGAAAAAACGGTACGTGCAGGAATGAAAGTTAAGACTATAATTGGAGATGCAGCTTATTCAGAAAAAGGAAATATTGAGTATACCAAACACAATGGAATAAAGTTCGTAGCTAAGTTGAATCCAGCAGTTACGCAGGGCTGCCGAAAAAAAGAAGATGAATTTGATTTTACAAAGATGCAGGACTGTATGTCTGCAAGGCTGGGCATATGGCAATTAGAAAAGCACGTTAAGGGAAAAAGTGTGTATCAACTAATCAAGTTGACACTTATTATTTTGATGTGGAAAAATGTAAGATATGTCCTTTGAAGGAAAGTTGTTACAAAGAGGGCGCTAAGAGTAAGAGTTATTCTGTATCGATTAAATCCGATGTACATACAGAACAAATGAACTTTCAAGAAAGTGAATATTTTAAAGAAAAGTCGAAAGAGCGCTACAAAATAGAAGCTAAAAATAGTGAATTGAAAAACAGACACGGGTATAATGTTGCAAAATCCTCGGGTCTAATTGGCATGGAGATGCAAGGAGCAATGGCAATATTCGCAGTAAATTTAAAAAGAATACTGAAGTTAATGGATTAAGTAAAAGAATTATACAGTCAAAATATCAAAAAAAGACGACTCAATAAATTCAGTTTTTGAATTTGAGTCGTCTTTTTCTGTCTGTTATCCTTGATACTTTGAAAAACCGTCAGGTTTTTCAGTGCCCTCAAATTTTCAAGGGCTTTTTTCTTTTTAAAAATTAGTAAAGACCAAGTCGTTTTAACGACATTTCATAAGCTGATGAGTTGTTTCATATTCCTCTCTTCATTCCAATCCTTATTGGAAACAAAAAATTATGTGGACTAATGAATAATAGTTTACACTACGAACGCCTATTCGGTAGAATAGGATGTATGAGGTGATTTAATGTATATTAGACAAAACCTACAACAAGTCATGGAGCAAATAAAAAATAATGGGCGCTATTCTAGTAATATTGTAAATTGGCATGTTATACCGGAAAAAGAAGCGAGGACAGTTTCTTTTCCTCATTCAATAGATAGTCGGTTAATAAGTGCACTACAAAAAAGAGGCGTACAAGAGCTATATACACATCAAGCAGACGCATTTGAAACAGTCAGCAGGGGAGAAAACTTTGCAGCTGTTACGCCAACTGCATCGGGAAAAACATTATGCTATAACCTACCTGTACTACAAAAAATAATAGATGATGCAAATAGTCGGGCTTTATACCTCTTTCCAACAAAAGCACTTGCACAAGATCAAAAAAGTGAATTAAACGAGTTGATTCAAGAGCTTGGTATAGATATAAATAGTTATACGTACGATGGAGATACTTCTGCAAATATAAGACAAAAAGTACGTAAGGCTGGACATATTGTTATCACTAACCCAGACATGTTGCATGCTGCCATTCTCCCACACCATACAAAATGGGTTTCACTTTTTGAAAACTTAAAGTATGTTGTGATTGATGAACTCCACATATATCGTGGTGTTTTTGGTAGTCATGTTGCAAATGTAATAAGACGACTAAAACGAATATGTAAATTCTATGGCAGTCATCCAATTTTTATGTGTACATCTGCAACGATTGCAAATCCAAAGGAATTGGCGGAGATGCTTACGGGTGAATCTATCACATTAATTGATAATAACGGGGCTCCTTCGGGTAAAAAACACTTTGTTTTTTATAATCCGCCTGTTGTGAATAAGCCATTGAATATACGTCGCAGTGCAACACTCGAGGTTAGAAATATTGCGAGTGAATTTCTTAAAAATAAAATACAAACTATTGTCTTTGCAAGAAGTCGTGTGCGAGTTGAAATTCTTCTAACCTATTTACAAGAGCTTGTATTAAAAGAACTAGGTTCAAAATCAATTCGAGGATATCGAGGAGGCTATTTGCCGAAACAGCGTCGTGAAATCGAGCAGGGTTTGCGAAATGGGGATATTTATGGAGTAGTCAGTACAAATGCACTTGAATTGGGTGTTGATATTGGTCAGTTACAAGTTTGTGTGATGACAGGCTATCCAGGCACCATTGCTAGTGCTTGGCAACAAGCAGGACGTGCCGGTAGGAGACAGGATGAATCCTTGATTTTTATGGTGGCGTCATCAAGTCCATTAGATCAATATGTCATTCAACATCCAGAGTATTTCCTAAACCGTAGCCCTGAAACAGCTAGAATTAATCCGGATAACTTAATTATCCTTGTAGACCACTTAAAATGTGCTGCATATGAGCTCCCATTTAAGCAAGGTGAAACATTTGATGGACTTGAATTAGAGGAAATATTAGAATTTTTAACGGAAGAACAAATTCTCCATTTTAACAATGGTAAGTGGTTTTGGATGAATCAATCTTTTCCAGCCCATAATATTAGTCTCCGTTCAGCATCGCAAGAAAATATTGTTATTATAGATCAGTCAAACGTCGCACATGTAAAAGTAATCGGTGAGATGGACCGATTTAGTGCTATGACATTATTGCATGAGGAAGCTATTTATCTACATCAAGGTGTCCAATATCAAGTTGAAAAGCTAGATTGGGAGGAAAAGAAAGCGTTTGTTCGTGAAATAAACGTAGACTATTTTACAGATGCCAATCTAGCAGTTCAGTTGAAAGTATTAGAGGTCGATAAAGAACGACAGGGTTTAGATACCTTTATTTCTTATGGTGAAGTGATGGTCCAAGCAATGGCAACGATATTTAAAAAAATTAAATTTGAAACCCATGAAAATATAGGGTCAGGTCCCATTCACCTTCCTGAAGAAGAGCTCCATACGAACGCAGCATGGATTAGTATTGGCGAAAATCTAAGAAAGGAATTAACGGAAAAAAAGCTTGAACAAGGGTTAATTGGTGTTGCTAATCTATTAAGACATGTAGCACCATTACATGTAATGTGTGATCCATCAGACCTCCATGTAGTTCCCCAAGTTAAAGCTGTTCATTCTGAACTCCCAACGATATTTCTTTATGATCGTTATCCAGGGGGAATTGGTCTTAGTGAGAAGGTATACGATGTGATGGAGGATTTACTTGCTGAAGCGGAAAATATTATCTCTAAATGTAGTTGTGAATCGGGGTGTCCATCATGTATTGGCATAGATACGGCTGATCAGGATGCAAAAGAGGTTACATTAAAGCTTTTAGAAATGTTTTCAACATCAACATAGATTTTTCAAGCAGGAATGGTGTTAAACGTAGTGAAGAAGGAGTATTTCATAATGGCTTTAAAAGGGAAATTAAATCGACTAAAAAAGCATATAACAAAGGCAGAAGAATATATGGAGAAGCAGGATTCTACCCACCTAAGTCCAGAGGATATTACCAGTACGATAGATGTTCCTTTTAATGATGATTGGAAAGTGATGAAGGCTAAACCATATTATTTTGATGATCATTACTCAATTATCCGGGAAAAAACCTATCCAATTAATTTTCAACATGGCCTCCATCGCTTTTCTGAACTTTTCGAAGTAATGGATATGTGGGAGGATAAAGGTGTTCAGCATCCATTAACTTTTTCAAATGGTACCTCTTCCGATATGATATTTTTTGATACAGAAACAACGGGACTTGGCGGTGGTGTCGGAAACACAATATTTTTAATTGGCTATGCACGTGTTTATAAAGATTATGTAACAGTAAAACAACACTTTTTGCCCAATCCAAGTAGTGAAGTTGCATTGTATCAGGGTTTTTTAACAGATATAAAAAATTATGAAACTATGAGACTCACGACATATAATGGCAAAGCTTTCGACTGGCCTCAAATAAAAACGCGGCATACTCTAATCAGGGATGAAGTTCCTAAATTACCTACATTTGGTCATTTTGATTTATTACATGCGTCAAGAAGATTATGGAAAAATAAATTACCTTCTATCCGATTATCAATAGTTGAGAAGGAAATTTTGGATATAAAGCGAGAGGGAGATGTTCCAGGAGCGTTAGCGCCACTGCTCTATTTCGATTTTCTAAAAGATTCAACCCCAAAAGTTATGCAAGGAGTACTAACACATAATGAAATTGATGTTCTTTCATTAATTTCGTTGTACATTCATATATCTAAAAAAATATTGCATGATACTTCTTTAAAAATAAGTATCGAGGAAAGCTATGAAATAGCGCGTTGGTTTGAATCAATTGGTAATATAAATATGGCTATTATTCTTTATGAACAATTAACTTTAGGAAAACAAATTGTCTCCAAAAAAGCACAAAAGGCGTTAGCATTAATATACAAGAAAAAAAAGGAGTACCATTACGCTACGGAACTATTAGAGAAACTATTAAGCAATGAAAGTATGATAGATGTTGAAGTGACAACAGAATTATCGAAGATGTATGAACATCAATGGCGGGATTTTGAGAAAGCTCTTTATTATGCGAACCTTGGCTATGAGACGTGGAGCGCCCAAAGAAAGCTTCTAAGAAAGTCAGGTCAGGAAAAACTTCAATTTACTAAAAGGATTGAACGTTTAAAAAGTAAGTGTCAATTGCAATAATTGGGTGGATAAACTTGAAAAAGATAGGGAAAACACCTTAAATTAGGTATTTGCATTAGTACATGTACACCTCTTTTTACATAGGTTATTAGTGAACCTATAAGATGAAAGGAGAAATGAGGATATGCATTGTCATCATCCACGCCCAACTGTGTTAAGTCCGATAGTAAGTCCGACAAAATGTAATAATGTCCATGATACTGAGGTTTTCCAAGTACCACACATTCACCCGTCCCATACAACATATCATCACCATAAAGTTTTTGAACACTACCATTCTTACCCGCACACAACATCTCATACAAATGATGTTTCGCATGTGCATTTTAACTGCCCACCGGCACCAGGCCCAATGCCAGGTCCAATGCCAGGAGGAATGCCTGGGGCGCAAATGCCAGGCCCAATGCCAGGAGGAATGCCTGGGGCGCAAATGCCAGGCCCAATGCCAGGAGGATTGCCAGGAGCACAAATGCCAGCTGCAGGCCCAGGAATGCCGCCGCAATTCTGGAGACGTTAATTTATTTCAACAAGAACTGATCCTATTTATTATAGGATCAGTTCCTTTTTATACTTAAAAAAACTTTAACTTCTTAAAGGGATAAAGTATAAGATTATGGGCAATTGAAGTGTATTTGTAATTACACTTAAACTTTTTAATAATCATGAAGGTCCTTATATAATAATTATATAAGTATTCATGCATTTAAAGTACACTTAATGGTATACAATATAATTGGATGTTGGAACAGTTCCTATTTTATTCATTCATAATTTTATAGATTCATTGAAGGAGGTTAAGGATGAGTGTTTTTACGGTAACTGGTTATAAACCGCATGAAATTGGAATATTTAATGATAAACATCCTGGTTTAAAATATATAAAACTGGCAATTAAAAAAAACATCGAACAGCTTATTGATGAAAACGGACTTGAATGGGTTATTATTAGTGGACAATTAGGAGTTGAATTATGGGCTGCTGAAGTAGTTCTTGAGCTGCAGGAACAACATCCACAATTGAAACTTGGTGTCATAACCCCTTTTCTTGATCAAGAAGAAAATTGGAAGGAAGATAAGAAAGAATATTATCATTTTATTGTATCTCAAGCTGATTTTGTTGATAGTATTACAAAAAGGAAATATGAAAATCCGACGCAATTTCGCCTTAAAAATCAATTTTTTATCTCTAAAAGTGATGGATTATTAATTTTATTTGATGACGAAAAAGGAGGTACTCCAAAATATATTTTAGATATAGCAACTCGGAAATTGAAGTCGGATGGTAGTTTTATTATAAAAACCATTACACCGTATGATATTCAGATTTTAGCAGAGGAAGAACGGTTTGAGGATCCGAATTATTGGTAGTAGTTAAACTGTCCCATTTTGATAAAGATAAATTGACAATTAAGCTATATTTTGAAAAAATAGAGAAAGCTAATAGTAAGCGGGATTATTGTAGAGGTGAAATTACATGCTTTCAGATAAAGTTAAATTAACTGCGAAGGAAATTTTAGAAAAGGACTTTAAGTCATCACTAAAAGGGTATAATCAGGATGAAGTTGATCAATTTTTAGACTTAGTTATTAAGGATTATGAAACCTTTCACCAAGAAATTGAGCTTTTACAGCAAGAGAATCTTCGATTAAAAAAACAATTAGAAGAAGGCCAAAAGAAGAACACAAATACATCAAGTATAGGCAATACAAATTACGATATCTTAAAGCGCCTTTCTAACCTGGAAAAACATGTATTTGGTAGCAAGCTTTTTGACTAAGGACGAATACAAAGATACATAGGTAAGCCAGTATGGAGTGGTTTTGTATAAGCTCTCTCTAACAACTTTAGATTAGAGAGAGCTTTTTCACGTGATTCACTTAATTTATTAGTTCAGACTATACTACTAAACTTTGCATAGAGTCTATTTATACTTAGGTTTAACCAAGTAAATAACTCTATTAAAATATAAATAACTAGGAATCATTAAATAGCTAACTAATTATAGTTAGGGTTTGAGGTTATTAAGACTCAATGTATACGTATTAACATACAGGACTTGAGCAGTAAAGTTTTTAAAAAATGTAAAAATGGAAATACTTAGAAGTGGTATGTGAAAGAAATGAAAACTTGGTATATATTAACTATTGCAGAGGGTATTAAAAAGGAATAATCAAATTATGTTTATTACTTAGTTAATGCAGCATTTATTGTAATGCATTTGATTAGATGAGCTTAAAGCTTTCCTATTGCCCAACCCAGTTTATTTATTAGGAGTCGAATTATGAATAAAATAACTTTAATAGCTACTGCAGCAATGGGTATCGAGTCTCTTGTTGCAAAAGAAGTGAAAGATCTAGGATATGACAATATACAGGTCGATAATGGAAAAGTAACATTTGAAGCTGATGTCTCAGCTATATGTAGGAGTAATTTATGGTTACGAACAGCTGACCGAGTTAAGTTGAAAGTGGGAGAGTTTAGAGCTACTACATTTGATGAATTATTTGAAAAAACAAAAGCATTGCCATGGGGGGATTTTATTCCTGAAAATGGAGAATTCCCTGTAATTGGAAAATCTGTGAAATCCAAGCTTTATAGTGTTTCAGATTGCCAAGCAATTGTGAAAAAAGCTGTAGTTGAAAAACTTAGCCAGCATTATAAAAGGACAACATGGTTTGAAGAAAATGGCCCGTTTTTTCGAATTGAAATTGCACTTTTAAAGGATATTGCTACGTTAACAATTGATACAAGTGGTACAGGGCTACATAAACGCGGCTATAGGGCTGACCAAGGGGAGGCACCGCTTAAGGAAACGTTAGCCGCAACATTAGTACTATTAACAAATTGGAATGCGGATAAGCCGTTCGTGGATCCATTTTGCGGTTCAGGTACGATTCCAATTGAAGCAGCTCTTATTGGCCAAAATATAGCTCCAGGTTTTAACCGGGAGTTTGTATCCGAAAATTGGGATTGGATTGGAAGAAAAAGTTGGGAAAAAGCTTTTCAAGAAGCTGAGGATTTAGCAAAATATGATCAGCCATTAGATATTACTGGGTCTGATATTGACCATCGTATGGTTGAAATGGCAAAGGGAAATGCCTTCGAAGCAGGTCTTGGTGAAATGATTCAATTCAAGCAAATGCAAGTTAAGGATTTTACTACAAAGAAAGAATACGGCGTAATGGTTGGGAACCCACCTTATGGGGAGCGAATTGGTGAGAAAAAAGCGGTTGAAACGATGTATGAACAAATGGGTAAGGCTTTTGCACCGTTGGATACTTGGTCCATCTATATCCTAACATCACATCCAGACTTTGAGAAACTTTATGGAAGACCAGCCACGAAAAAACGAAAGCTCTTTAACGGTTTTATTAGAACAGATTATTATCAATATTGGGGGAAAAGACCACCGAAAAACTAAGCCAGCTCTTGGGCCAACTGGAATAGAACAAGTATAAAAACCAGATGTAGTAAACACAGCATCTGGTTCGTTTGCTTAATAAAAAATTCACCTCAGTTTACTAGCATGTATATACTGGGCGGAAGCCTGTTGCAATCGAACCTACTGTAGATGCTTAGCCGTATTTAATCTTTAAGGATAAGATAGTAATATCTACACTATTAGATCTCTTCTTCATGACCTATTACGGTGATATCTTTGAAGAAACAACATATAATGAAAATGAATTCTCACGGAGGGGAAAATTTGAAATCATTAGAACGGATTCCTTTTACTTTTTCAAAATCAGAAAATTTTTATCAAAAACTTGGAGATTGGATAGGCGATGTTTTTTATGATGTACTACCTGAAGCTGGTTTTGAAGTTCGGGATGAACAGATTTTTATGGCTTTTCAATTAGAACGAGCTTTTAAAGATAAAGCTGTAATGCTTGCCGAAGCAGGTGTAGGTACGGGAAAAACGTTTGTATACCTTTTATATGCGATATGTTACGCTCGCTATACTGGAAAACCAGCCATTATTGCTTGTGCAGATGAAACCTTAATTGAGCAGTTAGTAAAGGAAGAGGGCGATATTAAAAAACTTGAAAAGCATCTCGGCTTAAATATAGATGTACGACTAGCCAAATCCCCTGATCAATATTTATGCTTACAAAAGTTGGATGAGGCATTAGTTGAGGATTCTAATGGTAAATTCGAGAATATCCACTTTTCTCTTCCGTCCTTTGTTAGTGAAACAAAAGGTATGCAGTCTTTCTACCATTACGGTGATCGAAAAGAATACGCACATTTAAGTGATCCAGAATGGGAAAAAGTAGCGTGGGATCCTTTTAAAGATTGTTTTGCTTGTGAAAAACGTCATCGATGTGGACAAACTTTATCACGGGATTACTATCGGAAAACAACGGATTTAATTGTTTGCTCGCATGATTTCTACATGGAGCATGTATGGACATATGAATCTAGAAAGCGTGAGGGACAGCTTCCTTTATTGCCTGAAAGCAGTTCGGTAGTATTTGATGAAGGTCACTTAGTTGAATTTGCTGCACAAAAGGCATTGACATATCGTATCAAGGAAACAGTTTTGGATGAAATATTAACAAGATTATTAGAGAATGATATCCGCGAAGAATTTGCGTTATTAGTTGAAGGAACAATTGAACAAAATGCATTGTTTTTTGATCTTCTCTCAAAACAAACAAAAAGAATAGAAGGTTCACACCGGAAAGAGATTGTATTTACTACAGAACTTATGGTCGAAGCAAGAAGGTTGAAAGATATTTTGGCTAGGTTAGCAGATGAATTAGTATTTGAGAGTGAAACATATACAATCGAACATTACTTACTCCATATCGTTGATGAACATATTGATCGGACAGAATTTGCCCTTAATTTACTATTAAATACTGAAGATGTTATTGCGTGGGTAACTGAAGAAAAGCTTGTTCAGACACTTGTTATTATGCCACGCGCTGTTCAGTCCATATTAAAAGAAAGTGTGTTTGCTAAGAAACAGCCAATTATTTTCTCTTCTGCAACATTATCGCAAAACGGAAACTTTGACTATATGGCTAACAGTTTGGGGATTGAAGATTATTTGTCCTTTTCTGTTGCATCACCGTTTAATTATGATGAGCAAATGAATATCTACATACCAAAAGTAAGGACTGAGCTCACATCACTTGAAAAATGTGAATGGACTGTTCGGCAAATAAAGGAGACGAATGGTCGTGCTATCGTATTATTCCGAACAAAAGAGGAATTAGCGGTATTTAGAGACTATATAGCTAGTCAAAGCCTTGAGTGGCCATTTTTATTTGAGGGAGATCAGGAAATCAGTGTGCTTGTTTCGGAGTTTCAAAATAATGAACAAGCCATTTTATGTTCTGTTCATTTATGGGAAGGCCTAGATATCCCTGGCCCTTCACTATCAAATGTTATTATATGGTCGTTACCATATCCACCAAATGATCCTGTTTTCGATGCGAAACGGAAGCTTTTTGATGATCCGTTTTGGGAGATGGATGTGCCATATATGATTTTACGATTAAGGCAAGGTGTGGGTAGACTAATTCGAGCCCATGAGGATCGTGGTAATGTTACAATCTTTATGTCCGGGGAAAATGATAAAGTAGTTGATAAGATATTAACATCCCTTCCAACGAAGGCTCACTACTTATCTTGATAAATAAATGTAATATAAATTAATTATAAAAATTGATGTGGAGGGGAACTAATGACGCAATCGATAAAGGATGCGGAGAAGGAATTTTTAGAGTATGTGAAAAAAATGACAGCTTTTAATGAAGCACTATCATTAATGTTTTGGGACCTCCGAACAGGTGCACCAAAAAAAGGGGTAGAACAACGTTCGGAGGTAATTGGATTAATTTCTGAGGAAGTATTTCAAATGTCCACATCAATGAAAATGGAGCAATACCTTTCTATACTTGAAGGTGCAGAAGGACTATCGGACATTACCAGAAAAACAGTGGAAGAATGTAAGAAGGAATTTGAAAAAAACAAAAAAATTCCTCAGGATGAATATAAAAAGTATGTTATTCTTCAGTCAAAAGCAGAATCGATATGGGAAGAGGCAAAGGAAAGATCGGATTTTGAGATGTTTCGTCCATATTTGGAAGAACTAGTAGAGTATAATAAAAAGTTCCTTCAATATTGGGGGCCAGTTAAAGAAGGTGGCAATCCATATGATATTTTGCTTGATATGTATGAACCTGGCATGACAGTTAAAATACTTGACCAGACATTTAATGAACTGCGGGAAAAAATTGTACCATTAGTGAAAAAGATTGACGATTCACCACATAAGCCGATTACAGATTTTTTGTATGATCATTTTCCAAAAGAGCAGCAACGAGCTTTTAGTTTAGAAATACTAAAAGAAATGGGTTATGATTTTGATGCAGGTCGACTAGACCAAACCGTTCACCCATTTGCCATTACCTTAAATATTGGTGATGTACGGGTAACAACTAAATATGACGAGCAGGATTTTAGAACTGCAATATTTGGAACTATTCATGAAGGTGGTCATGCCCTGTATGAGCAAGGAATATCACCGAAACTAGTAGGTACACCATTAGCGGATGGTACTTCAATGGGAATTCATGAATCCCAATCTCTATTTTGGGAAAATATTGTGGCAAGAGACATCCATTTTTGGGAAAAGTACTATGATCTATTAAAAAGGTATTCTACCGGACAATTCGATTCAGTTCCACTGAATGATTTTTATAAAGCGATTAATGAATCAAAACCATCTCTAATAAGAATTGAAGCAGACGAACTAACATATCCATTACATGTAATGGTTCGCTATGAGATTGAAAAAGGGTTATTTAATAATGAAATTGAGGTAAAGGATCTACCAGCAGTATGGAATGCTAAAATGGAAGAGTACCTTGGGGTCCGTCCTGATGAAGTTTCAAGAGGGGTATTGCAAGATGTACATTGGGCAGGAGGGAGCTTTGGGTATTTCCCATCATATGCATTAGGATATATATATGCAGCTCAATTTAAAGCAACAATGGAAAATGATATCCCGAACTTTTCGGAGCACTTAAGACAAGGAAACTTACTGCCAATTCGAGAATGGTTACAGGAAAAAATTCATAAGTATGGAAAGTTAAAGAAACCGTTAGAAATTCTAAATGATGTGACAGGTGAAGGCCTTAATGCAAGTTATTTAACGAATTACTTAGAAGAAAAATACAAAAATATTTATAACTTATAATAAAAGGCATTCTACAGGAGCTATCAATAAAAAATCCCCTTTAAAAGGGGATTTTTTCCATATTTATCTGCCAATTACATTTGTAAAACCTGATGATCCTGGAGGTGCGTTCTGGATCATATCGATAAATGGAATAGTATAAGCGAATAGTACTAATGCAAATGTTATGGCAATCCAAAGCTTAAAGTTTTCAAATAGTGCTGGTACTTTTTCAGCGTTTTGATGTACTTCTGCAACTGGGAATTCTTGCTCACCCTTTGGTGCAAAAAATGCAAGATTAATAAAAATTACAACCATTAATAAAGCGCCAATAAATAGGATTGAACCCCCAACTGCCTGTGCAATTTGATAAGGGATCCAAGCTAATGAATCTTCGTTACCTGCATACGTTGAGAATGCTGAACGACGTGGAGCTCCGAATAGCCCTGCAGCGTGCATAGAGCCTGACATAAATAACATACCAATAGACCAGAACCAAACTTGCGCTATAGCTAATTTATTCATACTTGGCGTTAATTTACGTCCTGTAATCGATGGTACGAGCCAAAAAGTAATTCCAAAAAATGTTAGTGCAACAGCAGATGCGACTGTTAGATGAAAATGCCCTGTAACCCAAATTGTATTGTGAACGACTTGGTTTAGTTGGTGTGATGCGTTAATAAGACCACCGGCACCACCAGGAATAAAGAATAACATACCCATAAATGGCGCAAAGAAACGAGCATCTTTCCATGGCAACTTTCTAAACCAGCCAAACAAACCAGTAGCACCTAATTCACGACCACGCAATTCAAATGTAGCAAATAACGAAAAAGCAGTCATCAATGAAGGAATTACTACTAAGAATGTTAAAACTACCTGTAGGTACTTCCAAAATGGGTCAATACCAGGTTCAAGTAATTGATGGTGGAAACCAACTGGAATTGAGAATAATATAAATAAAACAAATGATAATCGCGCTAGAGAGTCACTAAAGATCTTAGCACCAATGATTTTTGGAACAATAGCATACCAAGCCATATATGCAGGTAACAGCCAGAAATAAACTAAAGGATGACCGAAATACCAGAACAATGTTCTACTAATTAATATATCGATTGTTGGTACAAGTCCAAGAGACCAAGGGATAATTTGTACTAATACCGTTGTTGCTAATCCTAAACAAGCTACTAACCATAAGATCATCGTGCTTACAGCCATAAAACTTAACAATGGTGAAGTTTGACCAGGATTTTCTTTTCTCCAACGTGCGTGACGAGCAAATACTACAAAACCTTCAACCCAGCTGCCAACAACAACTAATGTAAGTCCAATATAGTGCATTGGATGTGCCATCAATGGTGCATACATTGTATAAAGAACGCTTGCCTCACCTAAAAGGATAAAGGTTGCTGAAATGGCTACCCCAATAGTCATCATCCAATAACCAATCCATCCAAAACGACGTTCACCATTACTGTATGTACCACAGGTTTTACTTTGAACTGCTAGAATAAAACCAATGATAAAGAAAGTAGTTAACACAAGCCCTAATAAAACACCATGAACAGTTAAAACTTGATAATAATCGATACCAGCTGGTAAAGTAAATTTACCGGAACGAACTAAGGTTTGAAGTAATCCGGCCAGTGCACCTAATAGTAAAGCTATAAATGCAACATATAGGTGGGCCATACTTAATTTTGCGTCTTTTTTATCAATACTAGCTATACCTTTCATTATTCAACCACCTCCACTGTTGCGTACATTAAGTGATGACCAAGACCACAATATTCATTACAAACAATTGTAAATTTACCAGGCGTATTAAAAGTCGATTCTACGGTATTAATGTAACCAGGCTCTAACATCATGTTAGCGTTTGTACCTGCAACATTAAATCCGTGAACAACATCTGTTGCTGTGCCGATAAAGTTTACTGTTGACCCGACAGGAATTTGGATCACTTTTTCAGGCCCAACATCATAGTTAAAAGCCGATGCTACAACAACCAATTCATACTCACTTTCGCCAACCTGCTTAAGTCCCGGTTGATCAAAGGGAGCAGTTGTATTTACTTTTTCCGGGTCAACCGTTACTAAACAGCTTGGTGGTTGATTTCCCATATAAAATGCACTAACGCCAATAACAATGGTAAATACTAATAATGAACCAATACCAAATAATAACCAAATTTTTTCATACTTATGAATATGCATGGATTCAATGACCCCTTTCAAAAAATGCTAAAATTTAACGCGATACGAATAGATTCCATACTGCAAACCATGAAACGAGAAAGAAAATACCAAGTATTGTTACAGAGGCTAATGCTCCTTTTAAAGAATTTTTATCCTCAATTTCAGTTTTTTGGTGTAGCTCTGGCTTTGCCATCTATTCACACCCCTCTCAAATAAATTAGTAAAAATTGATATATATCATTGCCTAGTTCTATATTACAAAAGATAACCATCGAATCCATCACATTTATTTATAGTTCACAAAACGTTCATTGCTGTTGTTAGCACTGTGCTTATAGTGTAAAATTGAAATAATTGAGTTTATCATATATTTTACGGTACTAATTTTGTGAACAGTTTGTGAAAACCACTAGACAAACACCTTTTAATATTCATAGATCTAGGAGAAATTTCCTGTATTCTAAAATTAGGTGAATATATATGGACAACCTTGCTGAAAAAAATGATAATAATAAATAACGATTCGAAATTTATCTAATTTTTTGAATTCAAAAGGAGGTACATAAATTGGCAAGACTGTATGATATTTTAAAACATAATGATCAATTTATTGGTAACAAGGAGTACGAAAAATATCAAACAACCAAATACCCAAATAAGAAAATGGTAATTTTAACATGTATGGATACCCGTTTAGTAGAATTACTTCCTAAAGCGATGGACTTTGGTCACGGTGACGCAAAGGTCATCCAAAATGCTGGTGCCATACTATCGCATCCTTTTGGAAGTATTATGAGAAGTATATTGGTTGCCATCTATTCATTAAATGCCAATGAAGTGTTTGTAGTTGGACATCGTGATTGTGGCATGACAGGCTTATCGGCGGAGCCAATTTTAGATCAGGCAGTAGCTGCGGGTGTTACAAAGGATAAGATTGATGTGCTAAGACATGCTGGTATAGATATTGATTCGTGGTTACAAGGATTTTCTGATGTTTCAGAAAGTGTGGAGCAATCTGTTAGTAGAATAAGAAATCATCCTCTTTTTCCAAAAAACGTTGCAGTTCATGGATTAATTATTGATCCTTCGAATGGAAAACTAGATGTTGTTGTCGATGGATATGTGATGATTGAACAAGAAAAACACTCTATTTAAAAGTAGAGTGTTTTTTTGTGTGTAATAGTATTAAATTCCTATTATCCATAATTTACACTGCCAGAAAAATCATGCTTAGCTTTAGATTGATACATACTAATTAAAGGTAATCTAATACGTGGAGGTATAGAAGTATGCATACAATATGGAAAGGTGCTATTAGTTTTGGCTTGGTAAATATACCCATCAATTTATTTGCCGCAACTGAAAATAAAGATATTAGCTTTCGTTCCATTCACAAAGAATGTAATAGTCCGATTAAATATCAAAAGGTTTGTCCAGTTTGTGAGCGGGAAGTTCAAAATGATGAAATTATTAAAGGCTATGAATATGAGCCAGGAAAATTTGTTGTAATCAACAATGAAGAATTAAAAGAAATTGCGCCGGAGAGCAACCGCAAAATTGAAATAATCGATTTTGTAAAGCTGGATGAAATTGACCCTATATACTTTGACAAGTCCTATTTTTTAGGACCGCAGGAAAATGGGAATAAATCATATTTATTATTGAAACAAGCTATGAAAGATACGGGGAAGATTGGCTTAGCTAAAATAACAATTAGGTCTAAGGAAAGTTTAGCAATTGTAAGGGTATTTGATAAAGGGTTATTGCTTGAAACGATCTACTTCCCTGAAGAAGTGAGAAGTATCGATCAAGTGCCAGGACTTGACAGTGAGATTCAGTTAGATGAAAAAGAGCTTACAATGGCTACACAACTAATTGAACAGCTAACAACTTCTTTTGAACCTGAAAAATACTCAAATGACTACCGAACGGCATTAATGGAGTTAATTGAATCAAAGGTTACAGGTGAAGAATTTACTGTTCCAAAAGAAGCTCCTAAAACAAATGTTGTTGACTTAATGGCAGCTTTACAGGCGAGTATTGATCAAACCAAACCATTACAAAATAGTGAAACAAAGATAACTAAGCAAAAGAAAACTTTAAATGTTAGAAAAAAGAAAACAGTTTAACAAACATTAATGAGGCGGTAATATGATTAAGCGCTATAAACCAATGGTTCCTACTCTTGTAGAGCAAACACCTAAAGGGTTGGATTGGGTATATGAAGTGAAATACGATGGATTTCGTTGTTTGTTATATATAGAACAAAGCGGAATCAGTCTTATAAGTAGAAATTTAAATAATCTTTCAGATTCATTTCCTGATGTTATAGCTATTATTGAGAAATATATTCCGGTATTTAGTAAATACTTGCCTATTGTCTTAGATGGTGAATTGGTTATTTTAGATTCAATTTATCGAGCGAACTTTGAAAAAATACAATTAAGAGGTCGAACAAAGAATAGTACAAAAATTAAGCAGTTAGCTGAACAATTTCCTGCTAGTTATTGTGGATTTGATTTGCTCGTGCTTAATGGAAAAGAGATTGTAAGTGAATCGTATCTTCTCCGAAAGCAGAAATTAGCACAGTTATTCAATGAGTTGGACGACTTATACAAATTAACAAACACAAGGTTGTATTATGTTACTTCAACTAATGATATTGATAATTTATGGAGAAATATCTCTGAAGAAAATGGTGAAGGTGTAATCGCTAAAAGACAAAACAGCAATTGGCAGGAGGGCGTCCGGACAACAAATTGGCTTAAAATAAAAAACTGGAAAGTTGCAACGTTTATTATTCTCTCAGTTGACAAGAAAAATGGGTATTTTAATGTAGGTTTGATTAAGGGAGATGCAGTCCAGTTTGTAGGATTATTTTCACATGGTTTAAGCTCTGATGAAAGACAAGCATTATTCGAAATCGTTAGAAATAATGCAATTAAAGAAGATAAGCAGTATATATATATAAATCCAAGTATCTGTGTTGATTTGCAATTTCTTGATTGGTATAACGGTGAATTAAGACAACCTCGCTTTTCAAAATTTAGACTTGATAAGAAATGGGAGGAGTGCACATGGGAAGAAGCGTTGAAACAGTCCATGAGATAACAGTTGGACAAACGAATGTTCAGCTCACACATGTTACAAAAGTTTTGTGGAAAACAAAAAATATAAGGAAAATTGATTATTTAAATTACTTGATGAATGTCTCTTCCTATATGCTCCCATTTTTAAAAAATCGCAAGCTAACAACAATCAGATTTCCTAATGGAATCCATGATGAAAAATTCTATCAAAAAAATTGCCCTGAATATGCGCCAACATTTATCAAAACCAAGATGGAAGATGGAATAAAATATATTATTTGCCAAGATAAGGCTACTTTATTATGGTTAGGTAACCAGTCAGCAATTGAATTTCATATTCCGTTTTCAACTGTAGGTACAACTAAACCTACAGAAATAGTATTTGATTTAGATCCTCCATCAAGGAAAGATTTTCATTTAGCAATTGAAGCAGCGCTGCTACTTAAGGAATCTTTTGACAAGTTAAATCTAATATCTTTTGTGAAGACATCGGGTAATAAAGGTCTACAGGTTTATATTCCCCTTCCAGATGATACCTTTAACTACGAGCAAACAAGGGGATTCACTGAATTTATGGCACAATATTTAATTGCAAAAGAACCTCAATGGTTTACAACGGAAAGGCTTAAAGTAAATAGAGGAAAAAAACTATATGTTGATTATATTCAGCATGCCGAAGGTAAAACGATAATTGCTCCATATTCTTTGCGTGGAAACGAAGAGGCGCTTGTAGCAACTCCATTAGAGTGGAAGGAAGTGACAAGAGAATTACATCCTGAACAATTTCCAATAGAGACGACAAAATCCCGTTTGGAACGAGGATGTCCATTTTCTGACTTTTTTAAAGCTAAAGAACAGCAACCTTTCGCTAAGGTTATCGAGCTATTACTTACTGCCAAATAGTTCATGGCCATCTATTGGACTTACACAGAAAGCTGTGCAAGTCCTTAGTTGTATTAATTAACGAAACAGTGATTATTTCTCTACAATTAAGGTTATTTGTAGCTCTCCTTTTCCTTCAATTGTTACGGGTACACGATAAGCTTGATCAACCCCATACAGTTCCGATTGTCCGACGATTACAGTTGGTGGAGTAATATCAACTTCGACTCCTTTTTGTGCTATAAAAGTACAAAGGTTGCCAGCTAACATATTTCCAAGCTCTCCTGTAAAGGACTTGAGCATTTCACCTTCGAGTAACATTCCGAACATAATTTCTCCGAGGGATCCAAAGGTTAGTTCATCACTTTCAATGAGTACATTCCCTTTTATATGGCCAACCATACCTATCAAAACACCAATTGAATTTTGTTCAAACGGCTGAATCATCATGCTAGGAGCTCCAATCGTAACGGGAACAGGAATAACACTTTTTACCGATTCTATTGTACCATTAATCACATGAGTGACTTTTTCAGCTAATGCCAGTTTAACCACCTCAACAATATTACTATTATTTATAAGATTAATTTCCATGCTAATTTAAATTAGAGTCTATTATTCTAAATAATAAATACATGATATCATAAAAAGTAGTTAAAAAGATTCACTTTGATAAGTTTTCATATTAATTCATTAACTCAACAGTTAATAATTAACAATGTACATTCCCTATCATTAGGTTATAATAGAAATGCACAACAAACCTTTAAAACGTCGGTAACCATTAGGATGCCGCTTTACCCTCTCTATGTACATAGAGAGGTTTTTTTTAGTGTTAAGAAAACTACAGTGATGGTATAGGATAAACGTAATAGGTATTATCACCTTCATATAAGATAGGGTTTTTAAAAAAACAAAGCTTTTAAGCGAGTAAATTTTAATACTTTTGGAAAATCTATACTAGTAAATATAGGAAAAGTAGAGGTAGCTTATGTCGATGATCGTTTCAATTGGAGTATGTACTCCGCCATATCGGTTAGCACAAGAAACTACTGTTCAATTTGCTCGAGAGCTTTTTAAAGAATCTTTTGATGATATCGAGCGATTGTTAAAAGTTTTTGATAACGGGCAAATTAAAGAACGCTATTTTTCAGTACCTCTAGAATGGTTCGGTAGATCCCATAGTTTTGAGGAAAAAAATAATATGTACATCGAAAAAGCAATAGAATTTGGCATTAATGCAATAACTAATTGCTTAACCAATCTCAATTTCCTATCAAAACCTATACCTTACGAGGAAATAGATGCCATTTTTTTTATTTCATCCAGTGGAATCTCTACACCAAGTATAGAAGCGAAAATTATGAATAAACTGCCATTTAATATGCATTGTAAACGAATACCTATTTGGGGGCTGGGTTGTGCAGGTGGAGCGGCAGGTATTTCAAGAGCCTACGAGTATTGCAAGGCGTTTCCAAAATCCAAAGTGCTTGTTTTAAGTGTTGAGCTTTGCAGTTTAACTTTTCAAAGAAATGATCACTCTAAAAGTAACTTAGTTGGAACATCTATCTTTGCAGATGGGGTTGCCTGTACTCTAATATGTGGTGACGAAGCAAACTATGAAAAAAAGCTTGAATGTCTTCCAAAAATAGTAGCTACGCAGTCCACTTTGATGCCAAACTCTGAAGATGTAATGGGGTGGGAGATTAAAAATGATGGATTTTTTGTCATCTTTTCAAAAGATATACCTTGTATAATCCGTACATGGTTAAGGTCTAATGTGGAGGAATTTCTTACACAGTGTAACTTATCTATCTCTGATATCACCCAATTTGTTGCACACCCAGGTGGTAAAAAGGTGTTAGTGGCTTATCGTGAAGCATTGGGATTTCCCGTAAAATTAACTGAACTTTCCGAATATGTATTAGAACATTATGGCAACATGTCTTCGGCAACCATCTTTTATGTATTGATGCAGTTTATGGAAAAACGAAATAAACAAAATGAATATGGTCTTTTAACTGCGCTAGGACCAGGATTTAGCTCTGAGTTATTATTACTACATTGGGAATAGAGGGAACTGTTATGTTTTTTTTAATTCTGATTACATTATTAATTCTCCAAAGACTAGTTGAATTAGGAATTGCAAAACGAAATGAAAAATGGATGAAGTCCAAAGGTGCAATTGAGGTCGGGCAGGAGCATTATAAATATATTGTATCTGTACATATTTTATTTTTTATTTCACTTCTTTTTGAAGTGAGTTATTTTGGCAAGAGTTTCTCGCCATTATGGGGAGTTTTTTTCTCATTTTTTGTAGTAGCACAATTGCTACGAGCATGGAGTTTACAATCACTTGGTCGCTTTTGGAATACAAAAATTATAATCTTACCAAATGTTAACATTATTTCCAAGGGCCCTTATAAATACATAAGGCATCCAAACTATCTAGTTGTTGTTATTGAATTATTAGTAGTACCACTAATTTTTAATGCTTTTTGGACAGCGCTGATTTTTTCTGTATTAAACTTAATTGTTTTAAGTATAAGAATCCCGATGGAGGAACAGGCATTAATGGAGGAAACAAACTATAAATCTGTATTTTTCCATCGTTCCCGGTTTACACCATCTAAATAATATTGTAATCGATTCCAAATTATAATTGATAATAAAAATCATTCATGATATGATAGAGGTATTATAAATGATAATAATTATCACTATCGGTGTGTTGAAAACTATAATGGATGGTGAATAGTAATGGAATTTGGGCTTGTTATACTTACAATTGTTGTGTACGGAATACTTATGTTTTACATTTTAAACAAGGTAAATTTAAAATCTACAAAAAAACGTTATCCTTTGGTAAAGAAAGACTCTTTTACTACAATTAAACATTCTTCTTACGCGTCAACCAGGTAAATATTATTACCTGGTTTTTTTATTTGTTCACAATAAGTCATAAATACTATACAATAAAAAGCATAATTAAAAGATTCATTAAATTGTCGAATTTCATAATGAAATTAAATGGAAATTAAGCGTAATCGCTATGCAAATTAGAAGGGGTAGGGGACCGTTTACAATGGTACAATTATTGGAAAAAGAACTTATTTTAAATGAATTAGAAGTAACAAACCGCTTAACAGCATTATACTTACATTTCGAATCAAGTGGAGATGTTGATAATGCAAATAAGTTGAAACAATTAATAGATAAGACTAGTCAAAAAGAATTTATGGTTGGCTTTTGTGGTCATTTTTCAGCTGGAAAATCCACTATGATGAACAAACTAATGGGAAAAGAGGTATTACCTTCAAGTCCAATTCCAACCAGTGCAAATCTCGTAAAGATTAAAAAGGGTCGGAATTATGCAAGAGTATTTTACAAACAAGGGCAACCGGTTGAATTTCCCGCACCATATGATTATGAAGTAGTAAAAAATTTCGCTAAAGACGGAAATTCGGTTGAGGCGATTGAGATTAGTGATGAAGATGTATCTCTACCAGAAGATGTAGCGATAATGGATACGCCAGGTATTGATTCAACTGATGAGGCTCACCGTATTTCAACTGAATCTGCATTACATTTAGCAGATATCATCCTATATGTAATGGATTATAATCACGTCCAATCTGAAGAGAACTTTACGTTTACTAAGACGCTAAAGGATCGCGAAAAGCCTGTCTATTTAGTCGTTAATATGATCGACAAACATAATGAAGACGAATTAAGTTTTCAAGCATATAGAGATAGTGTTATTTCAGCTTTTAACGGGTGGGGTGTAAAGGTTGATGGAATCTTTTTTACAACGCTTAAAGACCTTGGAAATCCTCATAATGAATATGAAAAACTTGAGCAATTTTTAACTCAGCAAATGTTGGATAAAGAGCAACTTTTATTAAAAAGTGTGCTGATAGCAACAAAACCACTTATTGACGATCATTTAGCATTTCTTGAGAAACAAAATGAAACTCAACGATTAGAACTGGAGAAAGAACTAGAACATTTACCTGAAACAGACCGGAAAATAGTAATTGACAAAGTTATAAGTCTTGAAGAAAGACATAGTTCACTAATATCTAAAAAAGCTATCTTCTTTGATAAATTCAATACAGAGCTCTCTAAAATATTAGACAATGCTTATTTGATGCCTGCAGCCACTAGGGAACTAGCGCATGCATACATTGAGTCAAAGCAATCTGATTTTAAAGTGGGTATTTTGTTTTCGAAGAAAAAAACAGAGGAAGAACGAAAAGCAAGATTACAGGCATTTTATGAAAGTCTTAAACAACAAGTACAATCCCAATTAGATTGGCATTTAAAGGATTTTATAGTGAAATATTTAAAAGTAAATGGGATAGAAGACGAGTCATTGATTAAAAGTGTCTATGAAGATGTTACAGTAGAATTTACTCCAAGCTTATTAGAAGACCTTGTAAAAAAAGGTGCAGGTCTAACAGGAGAATATATATTAAATTATACAAAAGATGTTGCTGCTGAGATAAAAGGGCTTTATCGAAAAATCGCTGTTCAAAAACTCAATCAAGGGGCATCTATATTAGATAATAATATTAACCAAGAGCTGGATAATGTGAAAAAGGAGCTTTCTGAATACCAGGCCTATAAACATGCGGTTGAAGGCTTACGACAATTGAAAGAACAGAAGAATGAAACGGAAACTAAGTTAGTAGGATTATTAACTGAAGAGCTGTCAACTGTTGTCCTACAAAAGGTTAATGAATGGCTAAAGCAATATCAAGCTATTGAACCAGCTTTTGAAATTAAACAGATGGAAGTTAATAGAGAGATTCAAGTGAAAACTGAAACTCAAGAAGATAGAGCGTTATCTAAACTTATAGAAATAGATGAAGGAAATATTCAAAATCTGGCCTTTAATGTAAAAGAGCAAATGAGTGAAACTGTCAATAAATTAAAGCTGGCAACTGGATTATTATCTGGTGTAAAAGGAATGCAAACACTTATCAAAGATATGAATGCAAAAGCAAATCGTATTGAAAATAACTCCTTTACAGTCGCTTTATTTGGTGCTTTTAGTGCAGGGAAATCTTCTTTTGCTAATGCGTTAATTGGAGAAAAGCTGTTACCTGTTTCACCGAATCCTACAACAGCAACGATTAATAAAATTTTACCGACAACTGAGAATCGACCGCATGGAACAGTATTGGTTAAGGTTAAAACAGAAGAACAGCTCTATAATGATGTGAGACAATCATTTGCTGTGTTTGATCAAACTTGTGTTTCAATGGAAGATGCGCTCCAAAGGATACGTTCGTTAAATTACGACAGCAATGAAGCGAAAGAGAAACCACACTATGCATTTTTAAAGGCAGTTCAATTAGGATATGAGCCAATCGCTCAACATTTAGGTCAAGTGTTAACAGTGGATTTAGTTGAATTCCAGGATTATGTGGCAAAAGAAGAAAAGTCATGCTTTGTTGAATGGATCGAATTATATTATGATTGCCCACTAACAAAACAAGGAATTACCTTAGTGGATACACCGGGGGCTGATTCGATCAATGCAAGACATACTGGTGTAGCGTTTGAATATATTAAAAATGCTGATGCGATTTTATTTGTCACGTATTATAATCACGCCTTCTCAAAAGCTGACCGTGAATTTTTAATTCAGCTAGGTCGTGTAAAAGAAACTTTTGAAATGGATAAAATGTTCTTTATCGTGAATGCAGCAGATTTAGCGAAATCAGAGGAAGAGCTTCTCGTTGTTACGAATTATGTTGGTGAGGAGCTTCAAAAATATGGTATTCGAATTCCAAGGATTTATCCATTATCTAGTAAGCTTGCATTAGATGAGAAAATAAAATCTAATGATCAAAATTCAGGTATGCCTGAGTTTGAACGTGCCTTTCATTCCTTCATTATGAATGATTTAGCACAACTATCTATTCAATCCGCACATGAAGATCTAAGAAGAACAGTTATTGCATTAGAGGACATTATTCATAATGCAAAAGAAAGTGATGAAGTCAAAAAGAAGAAACGTGAAGAAGCAGAACTAACACAAAAACAAATTGTCAATGTTATAAACTCAAAGGACAATCAGGTAGAAGAACGTTCAATTAAGCAAGAAGTTGAAGAACTGATCTTTTATGTGAAACAACGAGTGTTCTTCAGATATAATGATTTTTATAATGAAGCGTTTAATCCATCTTCGTTAAGGGAAGATGGTCGTGACATGAAAAAGGCTATTCAAGCATGTTTTGACGAACTAATTCAAGCATTAGGATTTGATTTAGCACAGGAAATGCGTGCAACCTCTTTAAGAATTGAGAAGTATATGAATAAAATGTTAAAAGAGATTCACCTTACATTAGAGAAGAATATCCAGCATGTAAATAATCATATTCAACTATTATCGTTTGAAAGCAAATCATTCAAAACACTTACATTTGAGAATGCGTTACAAACAATTAATAAAGATCTTTTTAGATCAGCTTTAACAATATTCAAAGGATCAAAGTCTTTTTTCGAACAAGGTGGAAAGGCTAAGCTAAAACAAGAACTTCAACCAATATTTGAGCCGCAAGTAGATCTGTATTTACAAGAGCAATTGACACTTATTAAGACTTCCTATTTAGAGGAATTCAATCTAGTTGTTGAACAATTGCTTCAGGATGTATTGGCAGAGGTAAACGAGTATTATGAAGGCTATCTAGCTGCGTTGTCCGAGAAAATAGATATTAACCATTTGGAAAACGTGAAGAAGGAAATACAGTCTGTATTATAGAAGAATATTTTTTATAAGTAATTAAGGGGAACAAGTCTTATGGAAGAAAAAAACAACCACCTTAGTAATTCTGAACGTTTTTTAAGTGCTTTTAATACGGTTACTAGAGAGCTTGAAAAGCTAGTTCAAGGTAGGGGCCATCTTCCTTTTTATCGATTAGTGGATATGGGGAAAAAGAAAAATGGACTGATAATGACATATCAGAACGATTTGAAGGAATTATCCGAACTGAGAAATGCGATTATCCACCACGCTGATTATCCTGAATATGTAATAGCTGAACCACATTTATCTGTTGTTGACAAAATAGAAAAATTAGCTGGTGAACTGACTAAACCTAAAACGTTAATACCATATTTTTCAAGAAAGGTGCAAACCTATCAAAAAGATGACTCATTAAAGTCAGTGCTATTAACAATTAAGCATAGTGGATACTCACAGTTTCCAATATATGAAAATAATCATTTTGTCGGTTTGATAACAGACCGTGGCATAGCTAAATGGTTTGCGAATCATATTAATGATGATCAGGTTTCCTTAAAATTCGATACAACTTTGAATGAAGTATTATCTTTTGAAAAGAATCGGCGTAATTATGTTTTTATGAGCCAAGACCAAACGATTTATGATGTTAGAGAAAAGTTTCATCAGCATTATGATCAATTTGCCATAAGGCTTGATGCGGTTCTTATAACTGAAAATGGGTATCCGAATGAAAGGTTATTAGGGATTGTCACACCGTTTGATATTGCACAATTACCGTTTATGAAAATATAGATCAAAAAAAACTTGGCTTCTGCCAAGTTTTTTTGTATACAGAGTATAAGTTGCGTGACATGTCCGACTACAAACTAATTGCAGTATGTCTTTCACACGATTGTTTAGGGAGCATCGCTTATTTAGACCTGTTTAGTATTGAAATGCGCATATAGGGCAGACATATCTTTTTCGCCAAGATCATTTTCGATCGCTTCTTGGAGAATTTCTGTTAACTTTGAACCAATGGTTAAATTCATATTTGCTTCTGTAGCCATCTGTTCAGCTAACCTCATATCTTTATGTAATAGTTTGATCGCAAAACCTGCATCAAATTGATTTTTTGCGATGAAATTGTTATAGTGGCGCTCAAAAATACGACTCTGTGCATAACTATTATTTAAAATGGAGTAAAGCAGATCTAAGTCTATACCCATGTTTTTACCTAGTGAAACAGCTTCACTTACTGCTTGAGTATGAAAAGCAACCATTAAATTATTAATTAATTTTACTACGGAACCACTGCCAATTTCACCGATATGGTATATATTTTGACCCATTACCTCAAATAATGGCAGTACCTTTTTATATACTTCATCGTTACCGCCAACCATTATGGTTAACGTGCCATCTTCAGCACCGAAATTACCGCCACTAATGGGAGCATCCAAATATTGAATACCCTTTTCTGAAGCGGCAGCTGCAATTTTTTTATTTAATCCAGGAGCGACGGTGCTATGGTCGACGATGATTAGTCCTTGTCGTCCATTATTTAGCAGTCCATCTTCACCAAAATAAATGTTTTCAACATCTATAGGTAGTGGGAGACAAGTTAAAATGACATCAAGCTCTTTTGCCATCGTAGCTACAGACATACCAATCTTGCCACCTGCTTGCTCAAATAACTCTTCCTTTCCCTTACTGCGATTCTTTCCATATACCTCAAAGCCAGCTTTCACTAAATTTTTTGCCATTGGCAGTCCCATATTTCCTAATCCAATAAAACCAATTCTCATTTATAAATATCCTCCTGTTGTTTCTATTAAGTTCTAGTCTACTATAATTTTCTTGATAAAACAGCTATTTCCTGCTTTGATATAGGATGTTTATTGAATAGTGGCATATAGTAAAAAAGAAATTAAGGGAGAAGGTGATAAGATGTTTAAGTCTATTGCAAGAGAGTTAACGCAGTTTGAGAAGGATTATGCTTGCAAAATTATTTATGTAGTCGAGGCTGGAAGTAGAGTATGGGGTTATTCTTCTCAGAATAGTGACTATGATATTCGTTTTATTTTCAAGCATCCAGTTCGTGCTTATTGTAGTTTAACGAATCCTATTAGCGTAATTGAAAAAAAGCTGCCAATGATTGAGTTCCACGGCTGGGACCTATTAAAAGCATTACAACTTTATCAAAAATCTAATCCAAGTTTATATGAATGGTTGTTTTCGTCGATTATTTATGATGAAAATAGCGGTTGTATTGAAGAACTTAGAAGTTTAGCTAAAACTCACTACTCATTAAAAAAGTTAGGTTTTCATTATTTAAGCCTTGCGAAAAGCAATATAAAAAAAGAAGTAAAAACGCCAAAAATGGTTATTCAAATAAATAGAGCGTTATTGATGGTTAAATGGATTGTTGAAAGAAAGGAATTACCTCCATTAAGTATAGAACAGTTGCTATATAATAGTAATCTTGAATCAGCTGTTAGTCAACAGTTGGTGTCTTTACTAAGGTCCTTACAAGAGCAAAAAAAAGAGATAATGTTTCATAACAATGATGAGACAATCATAAAAGCAATTGACGACTTATCTGTGAAGTTACAATATCTTGATGAAGGTATTCAAAATACTTCCATATTAAATAAGTTATTTTGGAAAGAGCTGAATATTTTATAATCCATTTTCGAATTATTGTCATTATACTAAACGTTTCTTTCAAATTTTTGTTGAAAACTTGGAGCTGTAATGGGAAAATCATATCTATGAGAAATTCTTTTTAAGTGATATGGTTTAGGCATTAATTAAATACTTAATAATAATTTGCTAAGGGAGAGATAGACGTGAGTGTACATAAAGCAATTAGCAGTCATTCAGAGAAACAGCATTATATAGTAAAAACATTTACGGAGTTAGATGCTAAACGTGAAAGATATATTGAAAAAGCTGTTCAACAATGCATGAATAATCAACCTTTTTCTATAAAAGAAATTAATGAGATTACAAAGGAAATGAATGAATTGAGCAAAAAAGGAATTGTTACATCATTGCCAGTACGACAACAGGTATCAGACGAAATGGTACAAGAATACGTACAAAAATTGAAAAAATAATTAGATGGAGTGTGGGAATATGAAAAATATTGTAAGTGTTGAATGGTTACATGAAAATTTAGAAAATCCCTCAATTCGGATTATAGATTGTCGGTTTCATTTGGATAAGCCAACGGAGGGCTTAGCACTTTATATAGAAGAGCATATTCCGGGAGCACTTTATTTTGATTTGGAAAAAGATTTATCAAGTAAAGTAAAAGCTGTTGGAGGACGTCATCCATTACCGGATATAGATACACTGGTTGATAAGCTGTCAGCAGCAGGAATTGATAATGACACGATTGTCGTTGCATATGATGATCAAGCAAGCATGATAGCTTCTAGGCTTTGGTGGTTACTTAAATATTTGGGCCACACACAAGTATTTGTTCTTGATGGTGGTTATTTTAAATGGAAATCAGAAGGGTATCCAACTACAAATGATTTTCAGCAATTTCAACGCAAGGAATTTTCTCCAGTTATTAACAGTCATTTTTTAGCTGATATGTCAGAGGTGAAAGAAAATGTCCGAACTGAAATCTCTTGCTTAATAGACTCCAGAGAATTAAAAAGATTTGAAGGAATTGAAGAACCTATTGATCATAAAGCAGGCCATATACCTGGAGCTTTACAATATTTCTGGAGAGATTGTTTGAATGAAAATTACGTATGGAAAACACTTGATGAATTAAAGAACCATTTTAATCAGCTATCTATAAATGCATCAATAATTGTTTATTGCGGCTCAGGTGTATCTGCTTGTCCGAATATCCTAGCTTTAGACGAATTAGGCTATAATAATACCAAACTATATATTGGTAGCTGGAGTGATTGGATTAGCTATGAAGATAACCCAATCGAGCTTGGTGTAAAAAGTTAAATATTTATAACTCTACTAAAAGTAGATAATAGTTTTTTATATTAATAAATAGATATATAGCGGGTAAAATATTTTAGAATAGCATACCGATGCCGATTGGAAGAAAATTGGTATTGAGAACACCTCCGTAAGATGTTTTAATAGTATTTGTAAGACAGTCACATCAACTTTGAAGTCGAGCTTTTGAAAAACAGCTTTATTTCAAAGTTTTTTTTATGGCCATTTTTTTGATCTACACCGTATCATTTTATCAACTGTAAATTAATTGGTAATGAGTTACTATTGAATGATTGATTGATAGAATGTTATAGTAATATAGTAAGTTAAAACATACTAAATAGATCGATTTTGTCAAATATAACTAATTTCATTTATTCAAATTGAAGAAAAAATAAATCCAACCATACTAGGAGGAATTTTATATATGACTAACCAATCTAAGAAAATCAACAAGTTTGTAACAGCAGCAGCAGGAGCANATCGATTTTATCAAATATAACTAATTTCATTTATTCAAATTGAAGAAAAAAAAAATCCAACCATACTAGGAGGAATTTTATATATGACTAACCAATCTAAGAAAATCAACAAGTTTGTAACAGCAGCAGCAGGAGCAGCAGTTGTCGTATCAGCAGTCGCACCAGCAGCAGGAGCAGCTTGGACAAACACGCCAGATTGGATGAAAGATTCATTACAAGATCTAGTAAACTACGGTGTTATTGATGCCGATGCAACAGTACGTGCAGATGGTGAAGTTACGCGTGGAGAAGTTGCCTTATACTTCGCTAGAGCTTTAAATTTAGATATGGAAAATGTTGAAAATCCAGGATTTGCGGATGTTCCAACTTCACATAAATATTACAAGGCGATCGCGGCATTAGCGGAAGCAGGCAAAATGAACGGTACAAAATTAGGTTTCGAACCAGATCGCGTGATTAACCGTGCAGAAATGGCATCATTATTAGTTAAAGCATTCGGTTATGAGTACGGTAATGGCGAAAGCTTAAAGTTTACAGACATGCAAGGTGCAGAATGGGCTAAAAATGCGATTGCAGCACTTGTTGATGCAAACATTGTTTCAGGTGTAAACGAAGCGAAAACATTATTTGCGCCAATGGCAACGTTAACTCGTCAAGATACAGCAGCATTCTTACACAAAACAATGGTAGCACAAGGCGTAAACTTTGCAGCACTTGTGAAACAAGTGGATGCAGTTACAGCCGTTACAACAAAGGGTGTAGATGTAGTATTCCCTAAAGTGGAAGAAGCACGCGAAGATGTAACGATTACAGTTTTAGATCCAAATGGTAACGAAGTTGCGGTGAAGCCAGTGAACCTTGAAATCGGTGATACTGAAATTTCATTCACATTTGAAAAAGAATTAGACGAAGTGGCTAACGGTATGTGGGTAGTCGGCGGCGTTGAATTTGATACGGCAGCCGTTGCAGCAGTTAAAGAAGTAAACGAAGCATCTAATCAAGTAGAATTATACGAAGCGTTATCTTCTTCATACTTCAACAACGTAAAATCTGATAACATTGTGAAATATCAAGAAGCATTAAACGCTGCAGATGAAGATGAGAAGAATTCAGTGGCGAAAATCCAAGCTATCATTAACGATGTAAACCAAGATATCGTATCTTTAAGTGATAAAGAAGATGCAGTTAAAGCGGTTAAAGATGCAGGCACGAACCAATTAGAATTATTAGCAGCTCTTCATAACTTTGATCGTGTGAATGCGGATTGGATCGTTGAATATCAAGCAGCACTACCTGCATTAGATGGTGAAGTAGAAGCAACATATGAACTTCTTCAAAACATGATCGACACAGTGAATGAAACTGAAGTGGATGCAGCCATCACAGCAGCAGTAGCTGGTTTAGATGCTGAAGATGTGGAAGACGCAATCGAGCTTGTAGAAGACTTTATCAAAGCAGATGACGAAGAAAAGAAAGAAACAGCCAAAGCGGACCGCATTGAAACATTAGAATTACATGCAGCATTAATTAACATTACAGCTGCGAACACAAATGCGAAATTAATGAATGCTTTACAAGCATACGCAGATCTTAACGAAGATTTCGACACGGACATCATCAACGATACGCTTTTAAAAGAATACCGTCATGCCTTAGCAGCTGTAACAACTGCGGCTGATAAAAATGAAATCACTGAAATCATCGAGATTTTTAAAGATGTTCATACTGCAGCCATTGCAGACGCAGTAGACGCAATCGCGGCATTAAACGAAGATGCATCAACTGCAGATGTGAAAGCAGCCTTCCAAAAGCTAGCGGATGTATCTAAAACAACGCAAGATGCATTTGATATGGACACTGTAGTTGAAGAGTCATTAGAAGATTATTTAACAGAGCTTGTCGGCGCTACAATCGAAACACAAGCAGATGTTGAAGGCGTGATCGCATTTGTGAACAACCCAACGAATGCATTAGCCGAAATCAATACGGCATTAGCGAACGCAGCAACGACTGCAGATCAATTATTCGAGTTATTACAAGACAACTCTTTAACATTAAACAACTTAGTTGAAGCAAACAAAGCACACTATCTAGCTGAAAAAGACTTATTAGCAGCCATCGTAGCTGACATCACAACAACTTCAGAGTTAACAAATGACCAAAAAGCTGAAAAAGTAGCAGCGGTTAAAGATGTTGTAACAGCTGTAAATGCTTTAGTTGAAATCAACGACGTAACATCTGTAACAGCAATGAAAGCTGAATTAGATCAACTAGCAGTGGCTGGCGTAAGCATGGCAGACTTCACAACAGAGGTAACAGCTTATATTGACCTATCTACAACTGCAAAGTTAGAAGTAGCTGAGCTTATAGTAGAAACAAAAACTGAATTCAACTCAGTTGAAGAAGTTGTAGATGCGATCACAGCACAAATTTCAGCACGCAACACCATGCTTTCAGCTGTGAACAATGCAGGTATTGAAGCGACAATTTCTGAAATGGATGCAGCTTTAGAAGCAGTAGACTATGATGCGTATAACAAGCTTTCAGCAGTTCAGCAAATTGCCGTAGCTGAAGCGTTCGTCAACAACTTCCCAACAGAAACAGTCAATAACACTGAGGCTCAAGTAAACTATACAACATTAACAGCAATCAGAGCAGATATCGATAAAGCAATCGCTCAAGTTAAGTAATCGTGCTTAAATTGTTAATTATGCCAATCACGTTATGTGGTTGGTTTTTTTGTACATTAAATAATAGTTTTGTCGTATAAAATAATTTACTCTCTGAACAAACTAAGTTTAAATAGCAGGAGGGGGAGAAAAAATTGACTTTTTTAAATAGCTCAGGAACAGAGGGAGTAAAACTTGGCAAAAACCGGAATTTCGAATGGGGAAAAAATATAAAAATGACGTCTTCAATTAATGTAGATGAAGAGAAATTATATAAGAAACTAATAAATGAGTTAAACACACTAGAACGAAAAAAACAACAAGTAACTAGTGAACTTCATAGGATTCGTGACCAAATTCGTTATCTTCCAGAAAAGAGTGACTATCGTATACACTGTGAATTTTATTACCAGCATTTATTGAAAAGGATACAGCAGGAACGTAACGAAGAAAAAAAGAATCAAGGTACGACTCAAAGAGATGAAAAGGATAATCAAAATTTACTCATATTATTACAAAATGAATCGAGTATAAGTATGATAGAAGAAACAATTCTTACTAAGAAGAATCCAGCCTTTATAAATATAGGGTCTGAGGGAAGAAAACAAATTATCATAAAGTTGTTACATTTCAAAAACAAATTCACCTCTGAAGGTGATATCCTGCAATTTATAAATGAAGAAATTGATACAATAAATACAACAATAAAAGAAATTAAAGCATCAAATGATAGGAAGACGGTTTTATTAAATTTAAAAAAATTGAACCTAGAATGGTTTAGTAAACAATCTGCACAAGTACAGGGGATTATTTCAGAAAAATTACTACAACAAACGTTGCCGGCTAATCTTAATTTATCAACCTTGGATGGAAAACTAAGGGAGTTACTTGAGGGAATTGAGGGTTTAACAACTATGCCAATTGAATTATTAAATAATAAGCAAATGTAATAAATACCATCAATCTTTTTATATTTAATTTCTCATACTATTCCAGAAGGAACTTTTAGATAGGAGGTAAAATGAAATGGGACGTTCAAAAAATGCAAACCGTAATGCTCAAGCCAATAATAATGCTAAGCGTATGATGGAGCGTTCAAAAAAGGCAAAGTCTGCTTCATTCGAGGAGCAAGAATTAGATAAACTTGAAAGTCACCAAATTAAGAAATAACTTCAAGTGTTGCCAGCCAAAACTATTTGCATGCAAGGTTATCCTTCGGTATAATATAAATAACCTACGATGTTAGTGACTCATTTATGTCTTAAACCGATGCTAATTTTAAGGGAGTTCAACATAATTGATTGGACGTCATGCCTTGCCATTCGTGCTAGAGGAAGATGAAAGATCAAATGCGGACACCCACCTGCGAGAGCGGGTTTATAGGACATGAAGAGGCACGGCATATGTGGGGCTATCTAATAGAAAAAAGCAGACCTTGGCTGTACAGCCAAGGTCTTTTTATATAAATAAGTCCCCATGTGCTAGGCATATGGGGATCAGTACCGTAAATCAGTTTATATTTTAGTATTGCTCTTTTTAGCTTTTTGTTCTAGTTGACTTTTGGGATTAGGTGTCATTCCATCTTGTGAATAGCCTTGTGGATTTACTCCTGGTGCAGCAGTTCCTCGATTACTGTTTTTTGGATTTGTCATTTTATTTTCCCTCCAGATTTAATAATATAGTCTTTATTTATGCTTTCCTTAAGTTGTCTTATTTATGAAAGTGCAAGATCATGAATGAATGCCTCTGTTTAGTTAAAAAATAAGATAAAATCCAAATCGGAGGTAGATATGAATAGAGGTATTGTTACTGCATTTGCATCTATTGGATTAGCCCAGTTTTTAAAGGTACCACTTACAAAAATTCGAACAGGAAAATGGGATTGGAGTCTAATTTTCTCAACAGGAGGAATGCCTAGCTCACATTCGGCCGGTGTAGCATCATTGGCTTCATATATTGCAATGAAACGTGGTATCCCAACTATTGATTTTGCGTTATCTACCATATTTGGCCTAATTGTAATGTATGATGCACAGGGTGTTCGCCGGCAAACAGGCGAATTGTCTGTGGTAGTAAATGACCTACATGAAGAAATTGAACGTATGGAAGGATTGAATGGTGCGGCTAATAGGCATGAACAAAAGGAAGAAAAAATTAAAGAAAGTCTTGGACATCAGCCAGAAGAAGTTGTTGGCGGAGCATTGCTAGGGACTGCAATGGGTGTACTAAGCTATTTGCTCCAAAAAAAATAATTTTGACGAAAATAATCTGGCGATATTGTTGAAATTTAGGTATGATATTTCATGTGAAAAGATGAAAGAAGGAGACCTTATTTTGGCAGTATCGACAGTAGATTATCTTAACAAGTTACAAGAAAAAGGCTTTCATTTTCAAGATGATTCATTAGGTTTTATTAAATTCGGAAAAGTATATACAGAATCTCCGGATTCGCTTGTAAATGTAGCGATAGAAATAACATTAAAAGCACAGCTGCAGTTTGATGGAAGTTTCTTTATTGCGCTATTAGAGGTCTTTAAAGCGCATAATGTTTCAACTAAAAAACAAGCATACCAACTCATTAAACAAAAAAAGATATTATAAAAAAGGCTTGCTGGCAGTTAAACCAAAGCAAGTCTTTTTTAAATAACTTTTTTTCGTTGATACTTATTTTTCTTTAAAACCAAAAATACTTTTTGTGGCATTTCTGCAAATATCATTCCTATAAAGATGAGTAAACAACCGAGCATTGCTTTCATTCCTAGACGTTCGTGAGCCCAAAAGTAAGCTGTAATAGCTGCAAAAACAGGCTCCATTGCAAAGATTAATGCAACACGAGTAGGGGTTGTATACTTCTGAAAGTTTGTTTGAGCTAAAAAAGCAAGTGCTGTTGCAAAAATTGAACAAATACCTAATGCTATTGCTACATCGAAGTTACCTATCACCTTTGGATTAAAGGCTAGTTGCCAGTCTTCAAAAAAGAATGCAGCAATACAACTTAATATTGAAACGGTTAAAATTTGTATAATCGTCAGCAATAAGGTTGAATAAAATGTTGTATATTTACCTGTTACAATAATATGCGCTGCAAACGATATCGCACAGAAAAAAACTAAAAGATCTCCAAAGTTTAATGCAATGCTATCTCCGAGTGTTAATAAATAAAGGCCAATTGTCGCTATAGCAACACCTGTGATTGCAAATGGCTTTATTGCTTGTCTAAGAAAAACAAAGGCAAGCAGTGGGACTAAAACAACACTTAAACCAGTAATAAATCCAGCTTTGGATGATGCAGTATATAGAAGTCCAAATGTTTGAAGTGCGTATGCTGTAAAAAGCCAAATACCGATGATAATTCCGGAGAATAGCAGCTGTTTATTGATTTGTTTTATTAACGTTCTCTTAATAAGCAGCAACCAAATAGTAAGAAAAAGTGCTGCCATACCAAAACGAATGCAGTTGAAAGTAAACGGCTCTAATAAGGCGATTGCATTTTGCACTAAAACAAAGGTTGCTCCCCAGATAAATGCAACGAGTAATAGACTGATATCTGCTAGCAATTGGTGATGTTTCATGGTTAAACTCCCTTTATTTTAATCCGTTTTTTAATTGTGATGAATGGCTTTTCTTGCTAATTCGTCTGCCATAGAATTTTGTTTACTTGGTATCCATTTAATAAAGCATAAATCAAATTGTTCCATAAGATGTAATGCACGTTCCAAATAGGGTTTAAAAGTTTCGTTTTTAACATAACGTTTTTCTACTGCACGATCTACTAATTGGGAATCTGTACGAATGGAAATGATTGCATACTTATGTTCAACGCAGATTTCAAGAGCTTTAACAAGTGCTGCATATTCTGCTTCGTGATTCGACATGATTCCAAGAGGTATTGCATGACGTTCAACGCTCCCGTTACTCTTTATAAATATGCCAGCGCCAGATGGGCCTGGATCACCAGCGCTAGCGCCATCGATATAAACTTCTATCAAACGTATTCCCCCATCTTCAAAATGATATTTTGTATTTTACCATAATTATTACGAATTAGTTAACAATAAGTAATAGTTTGGAATCGAATACTTTATGATAAAATTAATTTTAACCGTTGGAAAGGAGCTTTTTTATGAAAGTATCTATTGTTTGGACTTATAAAACACCTAAAGGTTTAGAAGTTGAACTTGGCTCCGATATAATGCCAGCAAAACAAGCGATACTGTTAGCTGAGGATTTTGAAAGGACAGGTCGGGCAAAGGAAATTCTTTTCTATGATACATCAGACCAAAAGTGGACAAAGAAAGAATTGCAAAAATTCTTAGTAGGGATTGAAACAGAGCCACATGATATTGTTGCATATTTTGATGGCGGTTATGATATTGAAACTCGCATGTCCGGTTTAGGAGCAGCCATTTATTTTACTCAAAATAATAAACGCTATCGAATAAGAAAGAATGAACAAATAGAACAATTAGAGTCTAACAATGAGGCAGAGTATGCTGCATTTTGGCTTGTATTACAGGAACTTGAGAATTTAGGAGTACATCATATAGAAGTAACATTTAAGGGAGATTCACAAGTTGTTTTAAATCAACTAAGTGGGGAATGGCCGGTATATGAGCAAGAGTTTACACGGTGGATTGATCGAATTGAAGAAAAATTAAAAAGACTTGGTATTAAACCAGTTTTTGAACCAATTCCCAGAAAAGAAAACCGGGAAACAGACCAGCTCGCATTACAAGCATTAAATGGAGTTGAAATTAGCAGTCGTTTAGAACTGGATGAACAACAGTAGGAATGGAGGTGTAGATGTGGATAAAAAACAATTGATAAGGTCTGTTGGTGAATTATTGGATACATATTGCAATGGTTGTTTTTTAATCCATCACCACCGAAAAGAGTTTGGAAAAAAATATGCCCAAAGCTTTTGTATAAATAAATGTACTGTCGGAGAAAGCTTGCAAAAGATAGGGAAAAAGCTTTCATAGACCAGAAATTGTTAAATTATAAAAGGGAAGAGTTAAACTCTTCCCTGTGGTTTGGTTTAAAAGGTTTTATTACTGTTTAGCTTCTTGTAATTGCTCTGCACATTGATTTAAGAGTGCTGTTTGTTGAGCTAAAAATTCATTGTCAACACCTGTAGCGTTGTTTCTTGCTGTTTCTAATTGTGATCTGGCAACATTTACTGCATCTGTAGCTGCTGCAAGCTGACCTGGCTCCATACTCATAGTCGCAGACCCTACCATTTTCTGAGCAGCGTCAATAGAAAGTTCGACTTGTTTTAAATCGTTAAATGGTTCACTCATTATGATTCCCTCCTCATGAGTATAGAATTTGTTTTTATTTCAGAAAAAATGCATCAAAAAGAAAAGACTATCCATAGATAGCCTTTCCTTGTATATTTTTTAGTTCGATTATTGTTTGAAAGTTATTAGAGAAATTATAACTTGGTTACGTTTGCAGCTTGTGGGCCTCTAGCGCCGTCAACAATTTCAAAAGATACTTCTTGGCCTTCTTCTAGAGTCTTAAACCCCTCTGCTTGGATAGCTGAGAAATGTACAAATACATCATCTCCACCTTCTACTTCAATAAATCCGTAACCTTTTTCTGCATTAAACCATTTTACTTTACCGTTTTGCATACTTACTTTCCTCCTATTGAATCCTGCACATACTGTGCACATAAATATCCTCAACTTAAATACTTTAATTGGTGATTTAACTCAGAATTAAAGTGAGAAAAGACATGTATATTTCCATTTAGGCAAATTACCATTTTTTCTATAAGTTGATTATTTTAAATATATCATTGACCGAGAGTAAATACAAGAAAATTCCCATTTTTGCAAATAAATCCTTTTTGTTAAATATTGTATATAAGAATAAATTTTTTTGAAATTTCTTACATATTAAAGTAACTTTCTCCAATAAATATCGTCTAGTAGATATTAAGTATTAGTCTAGGAGGAAGATGGATATGAAAAAGAAAGCCGTATTTTTAAGTTGTATGTTGGTCCTGCCACAATTAATGGCGGTTCCGATGGCTAGTGCAGAAAACCCAATGGTAAATCAAGGACTTGGAGGAAACGTTAAGGCTGAAATTGTTTCTTCTCAAGTTCAAGCAGGGGTTACAGCCGTATCAAAAGAACAAGCAATAGATATTGCCAAAGGTTTTATTGAAATTCCAAAAGAGTTCTCCCAACAATCTGTGAATTATCAAAGTAATTGGTATCCAGGCAATCGAACAGTGTGGAACGTGAACTGGAATAAACAAACTGAACAGGGTTATGGCAGTATTAACATTACTATTGACGCGGAAACTGGCACTGTTATTTCAATGAATCGATGGGATGATACATTTAATCAACAGCCAGCTTATCCTCCTAAGGTTAATGCGGCTAAAGCTAAAGAGTTGGCTCAACAATTTATTAAACAAAAGGCTCCACAAAAGGAAAATTTAGTGAAATTGGATGAAACAGTTCTATCTAATCAAAAACCGCCATTACAAGGCAATGCAAGTTATTATTTTCCTTTTATGCGGGTTGAGAATGGAATTTCATTTTTAGAGCAGTTTATTTCTGTTGGAGTGAATGGAAATGGGGAGATTACCTCCTATGAATATCGTTGGGACGATTATGTTAAAATTCCTGAAACGAATGGGATGATAAAACAAGATGAAGCTGTTAATAAAATAAAGGCAACATTACCAATTGAACTAAAATATAACGTTTTTTATAGACCGCAATTTCTACCAAGCCAACCTAATACTGTGAAACTGGCGTATGACAGCCGATTTAGTTACCCATATATTGATGCCAAAACAGGTCAATGGCTGGATTACACAGGAAAACCTGTAGATTTAAAGGAATTTAATGAGACTCTAGAGCCACTTTCAAAAGAGAAACCAAATCAAAATAGTCCAGTAAAAAATGAATTAACTCAAAACGACGCAATAGAATTAGCAAAAAAATACTTTTCAATTCCTGATACTGCGCGATTAGAGAATGTTTCCTTTAATGATAAAAATGAACATCGTCCGTTTCCTACTTGGGATTTAAATTGGATGGTTGGCGAGAATCAATATTGGGTTTATGTTTCAATAAACGGTCAAACAGGGCAGGTTCTCAATTACAGCAAAGATGATCCGAACCGCTATCGCCCACTCTCAGACTCTGAATCAATCAACCAACAATTTAATTATGAACAAGCAAAAGATAAGGCTATTGAACACCTAAAAACATTTGCGGCTGATCGATTGCATGAATTAACTTTTAGTCCTATGAATAATATAAAGCCCGATAATGCAGAAAACATGCGGGAGTTTACTTTTACATTTAATCGAATTGTTGATGGTATTATTATGATCGATCAATTTATAAATGTAAGCATTTCCTCAGAAACAGGAAACCTATACCAATATTATCAAAATTGGAATGACCATTTGGAGCTTCCTGATACAAAGTCAGTTGTTTCTATTGAAAAAGCTAAGCAGACATATTTTGAGAACTATAATATAGTACCAAAGTATGTATATATCGAAAATTTTGATTATAATACTCGTACTAAATCGAAACCCGAAGTGAAACTTGTTTATCAATTTATGATGAAACCGCAGGAACAGCCTGTATATTTAGATGCTAACTTAGGAAAGTGGGTATCAATTGAAACAGGTGAGCCTATTCGTGAAAAGGCTAAAGTAAAGGATATTACTGGTCATAAAAATGAAAAAGCATTACAGTTATTAATCGATTACAATGCCCTCGACATTTCAGATGAAGGCTTGGTAAAACCGGAAGGGCAGATGACACGTGGTGAAATGATTAAAGCCTTTATGTTAATAACGAATCCAGACCCATATTATTACAAAATGAACTTCGCATCTGCTGATAAGGCTGCAACATTTAAAGATGTAGGCAATAGTTCACCATATTTTGCATATGTTGAATCTGCGGTACAGCAAGGATTAATTGATAAATCAAAAGATGAACTTAAACCTAATGAACCTATCAATCGTGAAGAACTAGCAGATTTAATTGTTAAGAGTATGAGATTAAGTGACTTAGCACAGGTCCAATCATTATTTAATATTAATTTTGAAGATGTTGATCAAATTACCAAGAAGGGTGAAGCAGCAATCGTTCACCATTTAGGGATTATTCCAACAATTAACAAAAGGTTTGAACCAACTAAAAAAGTTACAAGAGGAGAAGGTGCACAAGCGTTTTACCAATTCTTGCAAGAACGTGTAAAGTATAACCAATAGTTTTCATAAAAGCTACTGAATAAAGATTCAGTAGCTTTTTAGTCAGTTAATATTTGCGATATAAAATTAAAACCTGTGAATGTCAAAAATGATTCTCTTTCATAAATAGATTAGGTCGTATACAATTAGAGTAGTTGGCAAGAAGAGTTTGGAGGAGTAAAAATGACCGCAGTAATATTGACTGAAAAGCCATCAGTTGCAAAAAATATAGCAGATGCTCTAAAAATTAGAGGGAAACAAGATGGTTATTACGAAGGAAACGGATATGTTATTACATGGGCATTTGGCCATTTATTACAATTATATGATGCTAAAGATTATGACTCTACGATGAAGTCCTGGAAGATGGAGAAATTCCCTTTTATCCCCACAGCTTTCCGCTACAAAGTGAAATCAAATCCAAAAAATAGAGATCAAAAGGATTTTGGCGCTGAAAAGCAATTAAAAACAATACATCGATTGTTTAAGCGAACAGATGTTGATAGTATTATTTCAGCTTGTGATTATGATCGTGAAGGGCAAATCATTGGTGATACAATTATTTACAACCTTAAAGTTAATAAGCCTGTTTATCGTTTGCTGTTAAATGAATGGACTCCTACCGAAGTATTAAATGGTTTACAAAATTTAAAGCTCAACAATGAGTTGAAATCGTTACAGGATGCCGGTATAAGTAGACAATGGGCTGACTGGTTAATAGGTATCAATTTAACATCTGTAGCCACTTTGAAGTATCAAAAAGGGAAAGGCCAAGCATTAAATATTGGACGTGTATTATTACCGACTCTAAAGATTATATATGACCGCGATCAGGAAATAAAAAAGTTTGTGCCTGAAAACTATTTTAAATTAATTGCTACTTTTAAAACGAGTGGCGGTGAGCTGTACGACGGAACATACTTTGAGGAAAAAGAAGATAAGTTTAAGGATATCACATATTTACAAAGCTTTGAATCAGTTATAGTAGGCAAAAAAGGGACCATTATTGACAAGCAAGTTGAACATAAGAAAGAATATCCCCCTTATTTATTTAACCTCTCAAACCTGCAAGGTTTTATTACTAGTAAATATAAAGGTTGGACATCTGATAAAGTTTTAAAGGTTGCTCAATCACTTTATGAAAAAAAGTATATTACATATCCACGTACCGCAAGTGTTGTATTAGAGGAAAGCCTAGTTGAACGTGCTGCTAAGGTGTTGGATAACTTGAAACAAAGTTTACCATTTGCTGAAGAAGTTAAGTTTGCTAAGTTAAAACGTGTATTTGACAACTCCAAGGTGGAGAGCCATAGTGCCATTATTCCTACATATCTTAAACCTAAAACGTTAACGAGAGATGAGGAAATCGTTTATAATGCGATCAAAAATCGGTTTATAGCTCAATTTATGCCAATAGCCGAATACGAGGAAACGAGAATTACAACTAAAATTTCGGAATTAAAAGGCGTGTTTTTGACTAAAGGAAAGGTACAACTAATAGAAGGGTGGAAAAAAGTTGAACAAATCGAATCAAAAGACACAATTCTTCCTTATGTCGAGGAGTTGGAGGTGGTCGATATTGATAAGCATGAACTGACATCTCACGTTACAAAGCCACCCAAACACCATACTGAGAAAACGTTATTAAGAGTTATGGAGACATGTGGAAAAAGCTTTGACGATGATGATAATGAAGGTATGATGGCTGCCATTTTAAGTGGTTTTAGTATTGGTACTCCGGCCACAAGAGCAGAAACTATAAAAAAACTAAAAGAAATCGGCTACATTACAACTCAAAATAAAAATTTAATATGTACAGAGCTTGGTATTAAAATGGTAGAAACACTGCCTATTAAAGATTTATTTGACTTGGAATTTACCGGTCGAATCGAGAAAACGTTAGCCGATATAGAAAAGCAAAAGTTTAGCAAAACACAATTTTTAAATCTGATGACAGAGTTTACTGTACTATCAGTTGAAAAAATTAAAAGTGAGCCGGATATAGTTATTCAGGAGATCAGTGCTTCAACTAAGGAAACAGAAGTATTAGGTAACTGTCCGTTATGTCAGCATGCTGTGGTTGAAGGAAAGAAGGGGTTTGGTTGTAGTAATTGGAAAAGTGGTTGTAAATTTGTTATTTGGAAGAATGACAAATTTTTAGCTTCGATGAAAAAGAAACCAACGAAAACAATGGTAAAGACATTGCTGAAAAATGGGATTGTTGGAGTGAAGGGGTTTACAAGTAAAAACGGAAAAAAATTTGATGCGAAGTTACGGTATGAAAAAAATCCGGAAAACGATTATTTTAGTTGGAAAATGGAATTTGAATAGTTGAGAAGTGTCGAATGGACCTATTTCATTATGAAATAGGTGTTTTTTTGATGGGAAACCTACCAAATTAAAGGAATTCAGATTTAGCATTGCTCAAATATAAAAACAACCGGAATGAGGAAAATGTGAACTTTTTACAATTTTTAAAGAAACGTGGAATAGGGCAATTTCTCTCTTCATAGATATGAAAGTAGTAAGAGGTGAACTATGAAGCTATGCGTATTTTATTCTTAATGATGGTAAGGTGATAAATATGAAAGGGGTTATTATTGCTGGTGGAAAAGGCAAAAGATTACGTCCTTTAACAAACAAACTCCCCAAACCAATGATTCCAATTTTGAAAAAGCCCGTTATGGAGTATTGTATTGAACATTTAAAAAGGCACGGGATTACTGAAATTGCGGTTACAGTTCAATACATGTCAAATAAAATAAAGGACTATTTTGGGGATGGATCTAAATTTGGCGTGAATCTTTACTATTTTGAAGATTTATCACCTCTAGGGACGGCAGGAAGTATAAAAAATGCTGAACAATTTCTTAATGAGCCATTTGTTGTTGTGAGTGGGGATGTAATCACAGACTTTGATTTATCCAAAGGCATTGATTTTCATCGGCAAAAAAACTCCCTAATAACAATCTTTATGACATCTGTACCCAATCCATTAGAATATGGAATCCTTAAAACGAATGAAAAAGGTGAAGTCGTACGTTTTTTAGAAAAACCATCATGGGAAAATATGTTCACAACGGATATTAATACTGGTATATATGTAGTGGACCCAGGGATTTTTTCATTTATGGAGCTTGGAGAAAAGATTGACTTTAGCCTAGATTTATTTCCCTTATTAATCAAGAATGGTTACCCAATCTATGGTTTTAAGACCAACGGATACTGGTCGGATGTTGGTAATAAAGATAAGTATGAACAAACTATTCATGATATGATGGGTGGTGCTGTAAAAATTCCTGTATAGAAAGGTGCAACGTTAAAGGCGGGCATGTTTTATTAATAGTTTAATACTAATATTATATGACCTTCATGAAGAAGGTCTTTTTATATGAGATTCTATAAGTTAAATACGAACATTGGTAACTAAAGTGTTATTAATGTTCGTTTTTTTATTGACGGTATGTTTATATTTTGGTATATTGTCTAAGGATTGTTAAATAAGATAGATTGAAGTCATCGGGGGTAAAGTGATGTCAAATAACTATGATGTAATCGTAGTAGGTGCGGGTCCAGCTGGGATATTTGCATGCTACGAATTAACTTTAAAAATGCCACATGCAAAGGTGTTATTAGTCGATAAAGGCCATGATATATATAGCAGACGTTGTCCAATACTAGAAAAAAAGATATCAAAATGTCCGCCAGCTGCTGGGAGAAAAGATTTTGCAGGTTGTTTACCAGCGTGCTCTATAACAAATGGATTTGGAGGAGCTGGCGCTTATTCGGATGGGAAATTTAATATTACTAGTGAATTTGGTGGCTGGATGACAGACTACCTTTCATCAACTGAAGTAGTTGACTTAATCAAATATGTAGACGAAATAAATTTAAGTCACGGTGCGACAGAAACAATTACCGATCCTCTTACACCAGAGGTTAAAGAAATTGAGCGCCGTGGTTATGCAGCTGGTTTAAAGCTTCTAAGAGCACAAGTGCGTCACTTAGGTACAGAACAAAATCTTCAAATTATGCAGAGCATTTCGGAGTACCTTCAAACCAAAATAGATATGATGTATAAAGCAGAGGTTGAAGATATTATTACTGAAAAGACTAGTGAAGGTAATCAGATCGTAGGAATTCAACTGAAAAATGAAGAGGTCATTCATGCCAAAAAGGTTGTGATTGTACCAGGTCGTGATGGTTCTGCTTGGCTAACTAAAATTTTAAAGAAACGTCGCGTAAAAATGTCAAATAACCAAGTCGATATTGGTGTACGTGTAGAAACATCCGATATTGTTATGGAAGAGATTAACAAACATTTATATGAAGGAAAGTTTATTTTTAATACGTCAGTTGGTACATCAGTACGGACTTTTTGTAGTAATCCATCTGGTCACGTTGTTGTTGAAAATCATTCGGGAATTATGCTTGCAAATGGTCATGCATATAAAGATCCGAAACTAGGTAGTAATAATACAAACTTTGCCTTACTTGTTTCACATAAATTTTCTGAGCCTTTTGATAAGCCGAACGAATTCGCAATTGGAGTTTCTCGTCTAGCAAATAGTTTATCTAATGGTGGAATTATCGTTCAAAAGTATGGTGATATCCTGAAAGGACGCCGTTCAACTGAAAAACGTATTAAAGAAGGTTTCTTAGAACCTACGATGAAAGAAGCGGTTCCAGGAGACTTAGGCTTGGTTCTTCCATATAATACGATGAAAAGTTTAGTTGAAATGACGGAAGCATTAAACCACGTATCTCCAGGCTTAGCATCAGAACATACACTTTTCTATGGAGTGGAAGCTAAATTTTATTCAGCAAGACCAAAATTAAATAGCAAGTTTGAGTCAGAAATTTCAGGTTTATATCTTGGTGGTGATGGCGCAGGGATTACTAGAGGCCTTGCACAAGCTAGTGCCTGTGGGGTATGGATTGCAAGAGATATTGTAGAAAAAATAAGCTAATTACTATATTTCAAGGCTTATAAAGTGTAGGCACTAGAATTTATTGACTCATAACAGGAAATGATAAAAAATTTCCTGTTGTTTTTCTTTTTTTGTGAATAACTTCACAAATAATCCATAGACATTGTTAATTGCATGATATAAAATGAGACTTAAATGAAAAACATACATCTTAAATATTTTACAAGTATATGTGAATTGTTTCACAAACTTTAAGGGGCATATGAAGAAGTATGTATTTCTAGTTGTGGATGACCAAAAACACTTGTGCATATGTGAGCAATGTGTAGAAGCCTACGGAATGCTTGACGCTTTTAAACAAATCCAAAAAATCACCAATCAACTTTCAGAAGAAAAACACATACCATTGAAAGTGGAATTAAAAGGTGTTCAGTATGTGTATGCTCTCTTGGAGGGATGACTCTTAGAGTGATTATGAAACATGCCATTTGATCGTATACGAAAAGATGGCATGTTCTTTTCTATTTCTGAATACAATACTTTTCTAAACTTAAAGTTATTTTTGAAACCTTTGATATCGAATATTCGTCATTAGTTTATATATTTTAAAGATAGGAGAGTGTAGAACTATGGGGCGATATTCAATTGATGAATTCATAAAACAAACAAAGCAAAAAGATAAAGGGGAAGGTTTTTTTGAGCTAGAAACGCCGCGAATGTTAGAAATTAATTTGGATGGACAGGTTTGGGCTAAAATGGGTTCAATGATTTCATATGAGGGAAATGTCAAATATGAACGAGAAGGAATTTTAGAGCATGGACTGGGAAAAATGTTCAAGAAAGCCCTGACGGGAGAAGGCACTGCTCTAATGAAAGCAACGGGAAATGGTAAACTATATCTAGCTGATCAAGGGAAAAAAATAACCATTTTACAACTAGATAATGACTCCATTTACGTTAATGGAAATGATCTTTTAGCTTTTGAGACAGGAATTAAATGGGATATTAAATTTATGAAGAAAATTGCTGGTATGATGTCTGGCGGCTTATTTAATGTTCGTCTCGAAGGTAGGGGGATGATAGCTATTACATCTCATTATGAACCACTGACGTTACTCGTATCACCTCATAATCCAATCTATTCGGATCCCAATGCAACGGTTGCTTGGTCTGGTAATTTAAACCCTGAATTTCAAACCGATATATCGTTCAAAACACTTTTGGGCAGGGGGAGTGGTGAGTCAGTCCAAATGAAATTTGTTGGCAGTGGTTTTGTAGTTGTTCAACCATATGAGGAAGTATATTGGCAATCTCAAAGTTAGAATTATAGGAGGGAGTTTCAGTGCATAATCAAGAATATGAACAAGGTTTCAAGAAATATACAACGAAAGCAAGTGAATATTACGAAGATAAAGACAAGACAGGTGGATTATTAAAAGAAGCGATTACCAAAGCAGGTAATAAGAAAGAGGTGCTTCAGGATGTCTGGGAAAACCTTCAACTGTTATTTCAGTTGGTAAGAGCGTGGCTAAATGGAGATTACAAGGAACTACCTAAACGTTCGATTATTATGATTATAGCTGCTATCATTTATTTTGTATCACCTGCCGACATTGTTCCTGATTTTCTAGCAGGAGTGGGTTTACTTGACGATGCAGCAGTACTTGGGTTTGTGCTTAAGCAAATATCGAATGATTTAGAGAGATTTAAGCTTTGGAAAGTATCACAAAAATCTATTATAGAAAACGAGAAAATATAGAATTCGACAAAAACAGCCATTTTTCAACAAAGGGAAGGCTGTTTTTTAATAGAATTAATTAAATAATAGTAAAAAGTTGGAGGGTACGATACATTTGGCACATCACATTGAAAAGCAGGCAGAACATTTAATTATTCAACAACGTGATAGAGAAGTTACAAAACAAATACGGTACTTACTCAATCAAAAACAAAAAAAAATAAATAATGTACAGGCAGAGAGAAAATGGATTAAGTTTTGGAAAAAGATAGCGATTCATGTTAATAAGTGGTTACGTATAGAGAAAAAACACATGAATAAATGATGGTATGAGGAGTGAAAACATGAAGGAGTTAGTTGGAAAATGCACTAATTGTGGTAAAGAGATTATTTGTATGGACGGATTTTTAAATGGGATTATTGCTGAGAATGGTGAGCTCCATTGTTTTGAGTGTGAAGATGAAAGTTAATGGAAGGTTAAAATTGTTTTTTTGAAGGATTCGATTGACCGCTCAGTTTTTGGAGGTAATAGTCCGAGAAGAAATAGGAGGTTAAAAAAAATTAGTTATGTGTGTCTAAATATTTTTTTAAATCATTAAATGCCAATTCAATATTAGGCATTCTTTTTTTTACATCTTCTATGTAGTTTGAGTCATAGATGTTAACTTGCCCGTTTAATGAATTAGTCAGGTTTTGCAACAATTTAATAACCTGAAAAGTTTCGTTGTTAACCATTCCATACCTCCTATTAGTACCAGGTGATAAGTATATGTCCATTTTAACTGAAGAGTTAAGATAATACAACTATTTTATTAGAGAAGAAATTAGAAAATACTACTTTATCGATAAGGTGGAAATTAAAACAGCGCGGTTATACCCGCGCTGTATGTAGACTGCAAAATCATCTATTAGATCTTATTCCCAAATATACGGTGTTTCTTGGTATACATAATAATTTAGCCAGTTTACATATAGGAGATTAGCGTGAGCTCTCCACATATTCAAAGGTTCCTGCGTTGGATCATCATTTGGAAAATAATTTACAGGTACTGCAATATCTAGACCTTTATTAATATCACGAAGATATTCATCTTGTAATGTTGTTGCATCGTATTCAGGGTGGCCTGTTAGGAATATTTGTTTTCGGTCCTTTGAAGCCACAAGACAAACCCCAGCTTCTTCTGAATAAGAAAGTAGTTCAAGGTTAGGTTCCTTCAAAATATCTTCTTTTCTAACATCTGTATGTCTTGAGTGTGGAACAAAATAAACTTCATCAAACCCTCGCAGCAATCTTGTTTTTCTTAAAAATGTTTTATGTTTAAATACCCCAAACATCTTTGATTCTAATGGAAATTTAGGGATACCAAAATGATAGTATAAGCCTGCTTGAGCTCCCCAACAAATATGAAGAGTGGATGTTACATGCGTCTTAGTCCATTCCATAATTTCTTCAAGTTCTTTCCAATAATTCACTTCTTCAAATTCAAGTAGCTCAATCGGAGCACCTGTAATAATCATTCCATCATATTTACGATGTTTAACTTCATCAAACGTACGATAAAAATTACTTAAGTGTTCTTTTGCTGTATTTTTTGATGTATGTGTTTGTGGGTGCATTAAAGTAATATTAACTTGTAGCGGTGAATTACTAAGTACGCGAAGTAATTGTGTTTCTGTTTTTTCTTTTTCTGGCATTAAATTCAAGATAAGTATATTTAAAGGACGGATATCCTGTTGATAAGCACGCTCAACATCCATGACAAAGATATTTTCATTCTCAAGAATTTCTGCAGCAGGTAAATGTTTTGGAATGTTTATTGGCAATGACGTTCACTCCTTCTTTAAGACAGATAGTGTCCTGATTAATCTATTATAGAAATCTTACTTAAATACTTCAATGAAAAAGTATCATTTAAATTCAAAATCTTATTAATAATTATAGAAAAAATCGTTGAAAGGTAGTATTTTAAGTTACAATAGATATAACAGTAATCAAGTAAAACCGTGCAAAAAGAGAGAGGGACACTATGTTTGATCCAACCATTTATGAAAACTTGAAGGTTGTGGCTGAAGGGGCAATCTATGATTTGGATCTCATTGGTCAGATCTTAGTAACCGATCGTGTAGATCAAGTTGATTTAGCTAGGCTATCAAGATTTTATTCCATTACTTTTAGAAAAGCTACTAAAGGGGAAAACTCAGTGCATGGAGCATTATGTATATATGTAGATGTTCATGACTTAGCCTCAGAAATAATGGAAAAAGCAGATGATACTATCGGCTGTAATATTGAAATTGTATTTACGACTAAAGTTCATAATATAGATAATGATTGTGAATCCATCAACTTGATACTACAAAATGTCTGGGGTAATCGCCCTTCGATAACGCAACAGTTATCATTTATATATGATCAAGACGTAAATCAATTAAAGAATAGGATTATACTCAATTTTGATCGTAAAATTGCCGAAGCACAGGTAGGTGATATTCCTGTAATGGTAGACCACATGGTTGAGTCCATTGATCGGCTAAATGAATTACTGTCAATCAAATTGTAATGTTGTAAAGGAGAAGAAGATGAATTTTTTATTAAACGTGGCCCCATTTTTAAAAGATGCATGGGAAAAAGCTGGTTTTAAGGAACCAACAAAAATACAGGATAAAACGATTCCTATTATTAATGATGGAGAAGATATAATTGCTGAATCACCAACAGGAACAGGGAAAACGTTAGCCTATTTATTACCCTTACTAAATAAAATTGAACCAAACACTAAACAAATTCAAGTCGTAATTCTTACACCAACAAGAGAATTAGCAATGCAAATTCACCAAGTTATTCAGACTTTTACACAAAATAGTGAAATTGTTAGTGGTTCATTTATTGGTGGTGTAGATATTAAACGCCAGATTGATCGTTTGAAAAAAAATCCGCAAATTATTGTTGGAACGCCGGGACGAGTTATGGAACTTATTGATAAGAAGAAAATGAAAATGCATGAAGTTAAAACAGTTGTTGTGGATGAAGTAGACCAAATGGTAGAGCAAAGTTTACTTACAGAGGTAAAAGTTATTATACAATCGACTTTAAAGGAAAGACAAGTCCTGTTTTTCTCTGCTACAATTTCTGAAAAGGTTGAGGAAGTTGCTAAACAAGTAATGGTTGAACCAGCATTAGTCAGGGTAGAACGGGAAGCGACTGCAAATGTTGAACATCTTTATTTTGTATGTGAACAACGAGATAAAATAGATTTATTAAGAAGAATATATAAGATGAATGAAAGCATGAAAGCATTAATTTTTATTAACGATGCCGTACATATAGATCGGGTAGCTGATAAGTTTAGATACAAAAAAATACCAATTGGAGTTCTACATAGTGATGCAGGTAAGAAAGAACGTGCATCTGCGATTCAGCAATTCCGTGCAGGTACACTGCCGCTAATACTTGCAACAGATATTGCAGCCAGAGGTATGGATATACAAGGACTTACGCATGTTATTCACTTAGATGTACCTGAAAAAATTGAGCAATATATTCACCGCTCTGGTCGTACCGGCAGAATGGGTGCAACAGGGACCGTGATATCACTTGTAACACCTTCAGAGGAGAAAAGTTTGCTTCGATTTGGTCGAGAACTTAATGTAACAATTTCTAAGAAAGAGTTATATAAAGGTGAAATTATAGAGCAGCGACCAGTCCCAAAAAAAGTCTCTACACAAAAACCGATGTCAAAACAAAAACCTATCAAAAAATCAAATGACCGTAATTTTGAGTTTGGCGGTCCAAATAAAAAGCCTAAGGCGAAATATTAGTAATAGGTAACTGTAAGAGGGTTTTAGTTGAACCCTCTTTAATTTTTTACCAATATATATTGTATAACTGTAGGTGCAATCATAAGGGCATTTTCTATTTTATAACCAATGCTCATAAGTCTTGAAAGGGTTTCAGAACAAGTCGGATGGGCAGGTTCAATTGGCGCTTCAAGACTTTTCTCTAAGCTGATTAATTCGTTGTTAAATGGGTTGCATAGAAGTACTACAATGTGATGACCGAACCATGCAGTTCCGATGATCGGTTGAGGACTTTGCCTATACATATTTTTCACTCTTTCCATATTAATGTTATCTAATTACAGTATATGGTGGAATAGTTGTAATAGTTGAATGACTTTAACAGAAAGTGTTAAGATTTCTTATAAAGAGTAGAGAAAATCATTTAGTGAGGATCAACTATGGATAAATTAACGTTAATAGATAGAACTACATTATTTGTTAGAACTCAGCTTGAAAATGAAGCAAGTGGTCATGATTGGTGGCATATTGACCGGGTTACAAAAATGGCTAGACAGCTTGCCGAAAAAGAAGGCGCAGATGTTTTTATTTGTGAGTTAGCTGCATTGTTACACGATATTGCAGACGAGAAATTAAATGAAAGTGAAGAAATGGGAATTCAACGAGTTAAAGAATGGTTATATTCGCAACAGACACCTGAAACTATTGTACAAACTGTACTAGAAATTATCACAACAATGTCATTTAAAGGTGGAAATCGGCCGCCTATGAAAACACTCGAGGGTATGGTTGTACAAGACGCAGATCGCTTAGATGCATTAGGTGCAATTGGCATTGCTCGCACTTTTGCATTTGCTGGGTCTAAAGGAGAATTATTGTATGATCCATCTATTACTCCTCGTCTGCAAATGACAAAAGAAGAATATCGAACAGGTAAAAGTACTGCGGTTAACCATTTTTACGAAAAGCTTTTAAAATTAAAAGATTTGATGAATACAAAAGCGGCGAAACAAGTTGCGGAGGAACGTCACTGTTTGATGGAAGAATTTTTAGAGCATTTTTATAAAGAGTGGGAAGGTAAAATTTCATGAACATTTTATCAGTAGAAAATCTGTCCAAGGGTTATGGGGATAAAGTTTTATTTGAAAATATTTCTTTTAGTGTAGCAGAGAAAGAGAGAATTGGGGTTATTGGTGTAAATGGTTCCGGTAAGTCTACAATGCTTAAAATTTTATCTGGGTTAGAAGATTCAGATACTGGTGAAATAACGAAACCAAAGGCTTATACGATCGAGTACCTACCCCAAAACCCAGAGTTTGAAGGCAATGGCACGATCCTAGATGAAATTTTTTATGGTGATACACCATTAATTAGACTTTTAAAAAGATATGAAACGGCGTTAAATGAATTGCAAATAGACTCTCAGAACGAGCAAAAACAAAGTGTATTGCTTAAGATTCAACAGGAAATGGATGCAATGAATGCTTGGGATGCTAGCACACAAGCTAAAGCAATCCTAACTAAGTTAGGGTTATTCGATCACGGTCTCAATGTAAGAAATTTGTCTGGTGGACAAAAGAAAAGAGTTGCTATTGCAAGAAGTCTTATCCAACCTGCAAATTTATTGGTTCTAGATGAACCGACGAACCATTTAGATATCGAAACAATCGAATGGCTCGAAGAATATTTAACGCGATATCCAGGCTCCCTGTTATTAATAACCCATGATCGGTATTTTTTAGATCGTGTTACAAATAGGATTATTGAGCTCGATCAAGGAAATCTATACAGTTATGATGGTAACTATTCAACTTTCCTTGAAGCTAAAGCAATACGGGAACAAAATGAGGCTGCAAGTGAAGAAAAACGGCAAAATCTCTTGCGTCGTGAGCTTGCATGGATACGCCGTGGTGCGAAAGCAAGAACAACGAAACAAAAAGCAAGAATTCAACGTTTTGAAACCTTGCAAAGTCAAAGTGGCAGCAGAGCAAAAGAAGACCTTGAAATAGCTGTTGGAGGCAGCAGACTAGGTAAAAAAGTATTTGAAATAGAGGGTATTACAAAGACTTTTGAAAGTAAAACAGTTATTCAAAATTTTTCCTATATCGTAAAGCCGTTTGACAGAATTGGTATTGTGGGTCCAAATGGCTCAGGAAAGTCATCATTACTTAATATGTTAACGGGAAAAATTACACCTGATCAAGGTACGATCGAAGTTGGACAAACGGTTAAAATTGCCTATTATACACAAGAAAATGAGGATATGAATCCTGATATACGTGTTATTGATTATATTAAGGAAACAGCTCAAGTGATACGCACGATTGAAGGGGATGAAATTACCGCCTCACAAATGCTGGAACGATTCTTATTTACACCTGCTGCACAATATACTTATATTAAAAAGCTTTCGGGTGGCGAGCGCAAACGCTTGTATTTATTGAAGGTATTAATGACAGAACCGAATGTAATTCTTCTCGACGAACCAACTAATGATCTTGACATTGAAACGCTTACGATTTTAGAGGATTATCTTGAAGATTTCCCTGGTGTTGTTCTGACTGTTTCCCATGATCGCTACTTTTTAGATAAAACGAGTGACTTGTTATTTGTATTCGAAGGTAACGGGAAGATTCGGATATTTTATGGGTCTTATTCGGAGTATTTAGAAGAACAAAAACTCATTGAGAATAGTAAAAAAGAAGCTAGTGATTTAAAGAAAGAAATACAGCGTGATGCAGAAACCAAACCTAAAAAGCTTAAACTTTCATATAAAGAACAAAAGGAATGGGAAGGAATTGAAGATAAGATTATGGAACTTGAGGACAAGATTAGAATGATTCAAACGCAAATTGCAAATGCAGGTCATGATTTTGCCAAGATTCAACCATTATATGAGGATGAGCAGCGCTTAACAGAGGAACTTGAACAAACGATGGAACGTTGGGAGCAATTATCGGAACTCGTAGCTGAAATTGAAAGAACAAAATAGTAGGAGGGGTTACAAATGGCATGTAGTATTAATCATTCAATGGAGGATGTTGTATCAAAACTAGAGAGTCAAAAAGAGTTTCTACCATCTGATATTTATCAAGGTGTTGGGTTATATTTGAAAAAACCATTATCGCAGGAAATACTAAACGAAATATTTCATTTATTGAAGAAATATGACTTAGCGGGAGAAGCGGAGCAGCAAGAAAGAAATGAAGTTTTAAGGACGATGATTAAATCTTGAAGTATGGAAAAAAGCATGGGGAGCATTGGTAATAACCGTCCTCATGCTTTTTTCTTTTGTAAAGTGCTACTGTCAGTTTCTTTGTAAGTAGAAGTTCCAGCATAGGCTGTGTTATGCGGAATTTAGTAGAGTATGATTACTCTACCTGTACAATACGTTTTGAACCTAGGTATTTGCTACTCCAATAGTTTGTTGCTAATTGACTTATTTTTACACCTTTTGAGGATCCCGCATGAATAAATTCACCATTTCCAATATAAATACCGGCATGCGAGGGTCCTTTTCGATTTGTTTGGAAAAAAACAACATCGCCAATACTTGGGTGGGGAACGTTTATCGAGTTGTCCCATATTTCCTTGACGGTTCTGGGAATATGTATGCCAGTTTTTGCGAATACGTACTTGATAAAGCCACTGCAATCAAATCCTTTTGGAGTTGTTCCACCCCACACGTATGGAACCCCAATAAGATTATGTGCTATTTGAATGAGATAAGGGTCAACAGCAGAGCCAACTGCTCGGGTTTGTCCGTTATCCTTATATAATTGATTTATGGTTTTAGGACCAGCAATACCATCGGGTACAAGGCCTTGATTATATTGAAATCTTTGAACAGCAGATTTAGTGTTTTCGCCATAGTAACCGTCAATTGTATAAGGGTAATAACCTTTTTCGTTTAATCTTTTCTGCAAATAGATTACATTAGTACCACTGTGCCCATAGTGAATGGTTTGATTATCTAAGTCGAATCTGCGCTCAGATGCATCAGCGTAGGCAGGTGCAACTAATACCACAGTAGCAAGGGCCGTACTCAATAAATATAAATAAGCTAAGCTTATTTTTTCTTTCATCCTAAACATTAATGTCAGATTCCTTTCAAAATGATGTTTTTTCAACAGTGTTTATTGTGTACCAATTTTAGAAAAAAATTTAATTATAATTAATAAATTTAAAAGAATAAAACAAAAACCAGCTATTAGGTAGCTGGCTGTAAGAACCGGTTAAATTGGACAGGTTGGGTATAATTGTTAATCCCTTTGATTATATAACCTCGAGAAAGCAAATGGTCAATTATATCAGGTAGGATTTTTGTTGTTACTTGCTTGTCGTGAAGTAGTATAGTCGGAGTATGACCTTTTTCTTCAATGAAAGTCAATTGCTCCTTTATCGAAGTTAAAATTGTATGTTCGTTATTTTTCCAATCATCGCTGTCAATATTCCAGTCCCAATAAATAAACCCTTCTTGTTCAAGAGCATTTTTCATTTGGGGAGTGAGATAGGGGTAACTACCGAATGGCACTCGAACTAGGGGCGACCGAATCCGAGATATACTGTAGATCGTACGCTGACATTCACGCATCTCCTGAACAACACTTTCTGCACTAGCGTAAAAATAGTCTACTCTGTGTGAAACTCCATGACAACCAATAGAGTTTCCATTTTCAGTAATGCTGTTTACAATACTAGGATGTTTATTTATATTATTTTTAAGTAGAAAAAAGGTGGCTTGTACCCCTTTTTGCTTAAGAGTCTTTATTATCTCGAGTGTATAGAGATTTGGTCCATCATCAAAGGTTAAATAAGCGATCTTAAGCCCTGTGTCGTCTTGTTCAGAATGTGGTGTTGTGTATTTTTTTTCTTGTAAAGCTGTTATGATAGGCGAAGCCATTTTAGCTTGAAGACTTGCAGAGCGATCAAGAAAATAGGATGGAAATACGAAATTTACTATAAGTAAAGGTAATGTACTGTATATAAATAAAGTAATTAATATTTTTATATTATGTTTTTTCATAGATCAAATAACAAGTTTCACTTCCTTAACGCTTTCTTACTATATATAACTATATTACATTTATAAATGAATTTATAGGTTGATTATCCAATTGTTAAATAAAGGTTTATTATTGCAGGTCTATGAGGTGAGAATTTTGATTGTAACCACAGCCGGACGGACAAATATGTTAATGGAACAATTAGCAAAAGATATTGCAGAGCATTTAAAAGCGGATTATATCAAACGTCAAAAGCTGTCTGTTGAGGAGTTTATTTCTCAATTTAAAGATGACATATTAATAATTGGTAAAAATAGATTTGTTATATATTCAAATAAACATGCTAGTGAACCAATATTCTTCCATCCTAATTCTGCGATGTTTCGTGTAAAGCGTGTAATAAGAGGTGAACCTGATCCATTTATAACAGCTGCTCAAATACAGCCAGGAATGTCGCTCTTAGATTGTACACTAGGCTTAGCTTCTGACAGTATTGTAGCGAGCGTTGTTGTTGGACAGACAGGGCGTGTTGTTGGAATAGAAGGAAATGAATATATGTCATTTTTAGTGAAAAATGGCTTGCAAGCCTGGCATAGTGGCAGTGAAATAATGAACGCTGCTATGCGGAAAATTGAGGTCCGTCATGCACAACATTTAGATTTTCTATTAAGCCAACCTTCTTCTTCATTTGATATTGTTTATTTTGATCCGATGTTTGAAGAAATATTAGATAGTTCAACTGGTATAAAAGGATTACGTAACATAGCGGTGTATACCTCGCTTACAGAGGAAGTTATGCGGGAAGCGCTCCGTGTTGCTCGCAAGCGAGTTGTATTAAAAGATCATTGGAAAAGCACTCGCTTTAATCAGTTTGGGTTTACTGTTTATAAGAGAAAAACAGCTAAATTCCATTTTGGTATTCTCGAAAAGTAAAAAGAATGAACAATCGTTAAAATGGACACCTTACCGAATAGGAGGTGTTATGATACATGAGTAAAAAAATAAAGGTCGATCATTCTAAGTCAGGGTTAGGCTCACCAGATGTTGAAGGTCAAGGAACTACGACCCAAGAAACCGGCTCTTTTAAAATGGATTCTGCACGAAAGAAAAATAGAAAAAAAGCAGGTGGACTATAATAATTATTTTATAGTGGTATATCATCATATAGGTGATATACCCTTTTTTTGTTATTAAATATCTTTTTTTAATTTTATCAAAATAGCAGTGTAAACTATGTTAAAATGTGAACTGTGAACAAAATGCTATTGGAGGCAAGTATATGGTGTTTACTACATCAAAAATAATTCAATCATTTCAAACTAGTATTTTTTCAGAGTTGGCTGAACACAAAAAGGTAAAGTTAGCAAAAGGTGAACCAATACTTGATTTAAGTATAGGGAGCCCTGATTTGCCACCACCAAACTTTATAGTCGATGCATTAGTAAGTAATGTTCAAGATCCTAAACAATATGGTTATACATTATCTGGAACAAAAGCATTTCACGAAGCTGTTCTTTCTTTTTATACTAAACATTATGGTGTTATATTCGATCCTGAAAATGAAATTGTACAAGTTGCCGGTTCACAAGATGGTCTTGTGCATTTACCGATGGCATTCGCAGACCAAGGTGATGTGATTTTAGTACCGGATCCGGGGTATACTGCCTATGACGCAGGTATAAAAATGGCAAAAGCCATATCTTATCCAATGCCCCTTTCGAAAGAGAATGACTATCTACCAGATATAGAGAGTATTCCGGTAGAGGTAGCAAAGAAAGCAAAGATGATGATCCTTAATTTTCCTGGTAATCCTGTTCCAGCATTAGCGACAAAGGAATTTTTTCAGGATGTAGTGGCATTTGCGAAAAGATACAATATTATTGTTGTCCATGATTTCGCCTACTCAGAACTTGTATTTGATGGCAATAAACCAATTAGCTTTCTTGAGGTTGAAGGAGCGCTAGACGTTGGTGTTGAATTTAATTCGTTATCAAAAAGCTTTAATATGGCTGGTTGTCGGATTGGTTACTTAATTGGTAATCGCCAAGTGATAAGAGTACTTGCTAAATTAAAATCTAATTTAGACTACGGCATCTTCGCTCCAATCCAGAATGCAGCTGTAGCTGCTCTTTTAGATGGAGATGATTTCTTAAAAGAAAATAGCAAATTGTATGAAACTAGAAGGGATGTTTTAGTAGATGGTTTACAAGCTATAGGCTGGAATATAGCTCGACCTTCTGCGACTATGTTTTGTTGGGCTGAAATTCCGAGGGGATATACCACGTCTACACAGTTTGCTATTGACCTTATGGACAAGGCTGGTGTTGTCGTGACACCAGGAAATGCATTTGGGGAAAATGGTGAAGGCTATGTACGAATGGCACTTGTCCAATCTGAAGAAACGCTAAGAGAAGCAGTTAGCAGAATTAAACATAGCGGTATTTTTAAATAAAGGAGAAATGAAGATGGATGAATTAACAAGACTACAGCTAATTACTGAAGCAGTAATGGAATTCAAAACACAATTAAAAAATGATTTTGAAGTAGATCAAATGGGTGAAATGGTAATGGAAATAATTGAGAATGCCCAAGATCATCAATTGTATGAACTTGTAAAGCAAGCTTATGTTCAAAGACATAATCGTCAAGTTGCAATCGATATTTTAAATGAAGCGATGAGTTATATGCATTCAAGAATAGAGCAGTTATTAAATTAAATAGCTATGGTAGATTAGTAGGATAAAAAGACTGTTGGAAGAGGTAGGCATTAATCTTTAACAGTCTTTAACCATGTCATTAATAATTAAAACATGGTCATGTATTATGTATAGCAGTAAAAAGCAATCAAGGGGGATGGACAGATGGAACATATCACTAAACTTCAGCAACAAGAGGAACAATCCTCTCAACTATATAGAAAAGAACGTAGATTTAAAAAGAACATACCACTTATGGTAACAGCCACAATTATAGCGTGGTGTGGATTGTTTTATGCAGGATATTACCTGGCAAATCAACAAATTATGAAAACACAAGCCTATGTTAATGAGCAAATACAACAAACACAAATACAAAATGAACAACAAGTAGAAGATCTCAAAGCGGAGATATCAACTGTTCATGCGGAGCTTTTAAGTTTAAAGGGCGAGCTTATTTACATTCAAGAAGATATTCAACTAGCTGGTGAAACGGTAACGGGTTCAAATGAAACAAAGAGTGCATTGCATGAGCGTATGACAGCTCTAGATCAACAGTTAACACAATTACAAGCCTCAATTGCTAGGCTAGAGGATGCAGCACGTTAATGAAATATGTACAGCTTTTTTTAGTCATGCTCATTGCGCCGGTGCTTGGATTTTTCCTTGTTTTTTATATAGACAACCCTTTTACAAAAATCCAAGCAGATTCAATGGTTCTGCCGTTACATGTGACAAATAATGAACTTTACAATTCAAATAATGAAATCGCCGAGATTAATCAGCTAACAACGGATATTAATAAAGAATTAACTCAAATTATAGAGAAAATGAACCAGGAAAAAGAAGAGCTCCAAAATCAAAAGGAAATGCTAGATTCGCTTGTTTTAAGCAGTAAACAACAAATTACTAAGTCAGATCAAGTACTTGAACAAATATTATCGAACTTATTAGGTGAACCAATTGGAATTCACAAAGGTAGTAACTCTACTGTAAAAGTTTATTCATTGAATGAAGCGGGATACCGGGGTTACATGGCAAAAGTACGTCCGCATACCTCCAATGCTCTAAAAATGGTGTTAGCTCATGATAAAGTGGTTAGTAGGGGAGAAATTACTAGTGCAGCAGCAAAACGTAAAGGTGCTATTTTAGCTGTTAATGCAGGTGGCTTTTGGAAAACAGGTGATGGGCAAATGGCTCCTTTAGGTATTACTGTGGTAGATGGAAAAATTGAAACATTTTATGATCACCCAACTCTATCATTTGTTGGCTTTAATAAACAAGGTCACCTAACAGGGGGTAAAATTTCATCTCAAGCAGAATTAAAGCAATTAAATGCTCTCCAGGGTGCTAGTTTTGTTCCAACTTTGTTGGAAGATGGCAAGAAGACAAACATTCCTAGTGATTGGAAAAATACGCGACATCCACGGACGATTGTAGGTAATTTTTCGAATGGTGAGCTTTTATTTATAGTGATTGACGGCCGTCGCGAAGGCTGGAGCAAAGGAGTTACCCTTGAAGAAATTCAAGATAAACTGTTGAGCTTTAAGATTAAGGATGCTTTTAATTTAGATGGTGGTGGTTCAAGTGCATTCTATTTTAATGGAAAACTATTAAATCGACCTTCAGATGGAAGAGAACGTCCGGTTACAAGTAATTTAGTGGTCCTTCCATAAGCTTAGTGTCTAACATTACATTTATGTTAAAAATGCACATGAAAGTGGTTTTTATTAACAAAATGTGAGAAAATAAAGACAATAACAATAGTTTATGGGGTATGCCTTATGAAGATATGGATGAGGAAAATATTTGTAGTTTTTGTGACAATCCTAACCTTTGGTATGGTTGTTCCTCACATGCCTACGAATGTTGATAGAAACGTAAAAGAGAATAGTGATGTTTCAGATAAACAAGATAGTTTACTTCTTACAGAAGAAGTCGAAGAGCAGCAAGAAACGAACCAGGAGCTTTCCTGGGATAGTATATCAACTTATATAGATAATCGAGAGGAATTAATCTCTACTTTTACAGCATATTCGACGAATCAAGCAGAACAGCTTTCAATGATGAAATTTGGGAGAACAATTGCCCCGGTAATCGGTGACGAATTTAAGCAAGTCATTCTTCCAAAAATCGAGGAAGCCATCTCAACCCTAGCACAAGAGCTTGATGAAGACGTAATTCGCGAATTAGTCATCTCCGAAAACCCAGCAAAAGGTTTAGGAGAAAAAATCTTTCATGTTTACAATCGTTCTACAGGGGAAGATTTAATCCGGTTTCATGTGAGAAGAGATCATCCACCGATGGACGGATATTGGTTCAATTTTCACTATCATAAATATACAGACCGTTTTCAGACACATCATACAATGGGCTCCATTTACTGGGATAAAAACACTCCTCCGCACTGGATGAGTGCATAAATGTAAATGAAAATATTATCATGAAACCGAGGATTGCTATTAGTAATCCTTGGTTTTTTATGTACGAACACTCTAATAAAATATGACTAAGTAACCTATAGCAGTTCTAAAGAACTATAGGGTTTTATTATTCTTTTGGAATATTCATTTATGTTCAGTACTATCATTACCCTTATAGCCATAAGATAGTAGTAAATCTAAATTCAAGGACGTGAATGTATGGCAATTCATGTAGTTCGAGCTGACGAAACCTTATGGTCTATTTCTCGAATGTACAGTATTCCAATACAAACAATAATGAACTTGAATGGATTATTAGGTGATGCAATTACTCCAGGATTAGCACTTTATATACCTCAACAAGAGCTTCCAATTAGGGAATATGTCGTACAATCCGGTGACACGTTGTGGTCATTAGCACAAAGCTTTGATGCT